>NZ_JBIVOP010000016.1:0-121417 GCF_044754175.1 Neobacillus sp. NPDC093127 | reverse complement strand
GGATTAGTTGGAACGCCGTATGCGGTGAAAATCGCACGTACGGTGTGAACAGGGGGAAAAGGGAGCGATAACTTCAAACCTTTACCTATCTGTATTAAAAACTCTTTAACTGGAGGTGTGGATGGTGGAGGAATATGGAATTTTATTTATCCTGTGTATCTTTTTTATTGTATGGACACCAATTTATTATTTTAAGCACATCCGTAAAAGGGGAATTAAATTTCATAAATCCTTTGATTCTATAATGGCTGTCTGCATTTTCTTATTTTTCATTGGTTTTTTCATCTATCTTCTTCAGGATATAACAAGTGTTTTAAAACAACGCACAATGGTTTATATAGGAAGATGCGAAGTTGAAGAATACACTACGGCTAAAACCTCAGGTATATCAGTCTTATTTGAGGACAAATATATTAACTTTGACCGTTTTAAAGGTGAAGTTAAAGATGGGCAATATGATTGCCGAGTTGAGTATTACCCCAAAACTGAATTTGGGTACTCCTTAGAGCTGTACGAATCTAATAACGGAAGTTTAGTAAAAGAAATTAAAAACTGAGGATGCATAAAGAGGGTTATTCCTTAACCCTTCTAAAGCTATCGGGGTAGCATTCCTGTAATAAATCTAAGTTTGTGAAAGAGTGTACTTAAACTATAGGGTGCTTTAGTGTAGAAAGGGTTACTGCGGCAGCACCTTTTCTTTTTACGATAACGTGGAGATTTAGTTTCACTAAAAAAATAAATTTATTGGTAAAATTGATTGAGTAATGGTTTGTCCACTATCACGGTACCGAAGGCGAATGCACACAAGATGCACTGAAATCTTAATTAAGGAGTTTGGGAATATAGGCGAGATTGTTAAGGCTTGCACTTAACCTAACAGAAGTTTAGTGGAAGAAGGATATCGGAAGAAGGATATTCAATTCCAGTTGAAGAAACTAGTTGTAAGAGGTTGATTTATATCATATAAAAATTTAATCGAGAAATTCCTACTTCAACAAAAAGTTGCGCTTAGTTTGAATAAATCGGAAGACTAAAAAGGTTCAGCAATCGTTAAACCTTTTTACTTCCACTTTGGATTATGAATTTGCATATGTTTTTTAATCATGTATTCAGCATTAATTTTGGTGCTGAAACTGTTGATTGTGTTGTTCATTTCAGTGCGGCGCGCTAACGCCTCTTGGGAGGACATTGCAGTCCCTGATATCTCATGCTTTTTAATGATGTTTTCTACTTTTTCGATGAAATTTTGATTGATTTGAGAAATCTTTTCTTGTTGTGCTTTTTGAAATGCCTCCTGTTTTATCTTGTTGGCTTTCTGCCGTCTTTCTTCCCAGCTGTTACTGACTTTCTCCCAGCCGTCACTGACTTTCAGGTATGAAAGAACGAAAAAAACAATGGCGCTACCGATGGCTAAAAAAAAGCAAAAACCACTTAAGAAAGGAAGCGGTCCTAAAATTCTGTCCCTTTCATCGAGGATTTTCTGATCCTCTTTCGTGTAATAAACCTTTGAGTTGTCTTCGAATTCGCCCGACCGACCGTTCGGAACGAAATTATAATCTTCAATCACTTTATAGGGTTTGATCTCATTTGCAAACAATTCCGGGTGTTTTTGTTCTAGTTTGTTGATTTCATAGACAAGAGTATTATGAGCGAAAAATGAACCAATCAATAGACATAAGACAAACAATATTCTGCAACTCCTGAATGGCATAAGAACTATTCGGAAGAAGAACTAAATGAATGGAATAAAGAAAAAATAGTGGATAACGCTACATTGCGATTGGCGAATGCATTTATTGGAAAGTCGCGAAAATACACAGACTCTTATAAAAAGCTAACTCATCTTTTGCATGGCTTGCAATAGTAGCTTCAATAAGGAAACTACTATCTCCTTCTACCACAAAATCCGAACGATCATTGATTTTAAAAAGTTGATTGAACAAGATGAAAATGAGTTTTTGAATTTTAAAATTAGGCTGTTTTCGCAAAGCTTGTGGCTTTTGAAGAATTTGAATCGGTCTCATTCAATTAGTAAAAAATGATTTAGGGTTGAAGAAGGTATAAAGGCAATTGCTCTAGAATATTTAGGACAAAGGTATCCTAATGGAACAAACTGGAGTAAGGAGTGGTTGATTTGAGTAAGGAAATTGAGATTAAGACCCATATTCCTTGTAAGCTGGAAACTTCAAAAGGTATGAAAATTATTGGTTCAAAAATCGTATATATTGATAATGAAAAAATTAGATTTGATGACTTTGACCGTACCGAAGTGTATATCAGTGAAATTCGGTCAATAGAGTACATGGACATTGGGTTAGCATATTCGGAAGAGCAAAAGAAAAGAAAATATGCAGCAACAGTCCAAAAGGAAAAAGTAGATGAGGTAACAAACCATTGGTGGACATGGGGTATTGTGGGGCTAATAGCTCTAATCCTTGTCATAGTTGTTGCGACCAACGTTAAAGTTGTAGATGATGAAAAAGCAAATAGTGAAGTTCAAGCATCCAATCCTAAACAAGATCAAATCGTGAATGAAAAATATGATAGCATACACAAAGGGATGACCTTAGAAGAACTAAATCAGCATATGGGGTTAGAAGGAAGACTTGAAGGAGAAAGCACAGAAAACGGAATCCACTATGAGGGGTATAGGTGGGAATTTGATAAAGATGGGAACATTTATATTGCTTGCACACTTGAAAATGGTAAATCTTCAGAGTGGAGCATGAATGACATCAAGAAGTTCCGAAATAGTTTAGGTGATGAATACAAGTTTTCAGACTGAGTTGAACGCCTCTCACCGCCATTGTATCAATGCAGAATTATAATGTTTAAGAAAGCAACAAACTATACGAAAACAGCCTAAAATTATGAATAACGCCTTTAAAGATATAGGGGCAAATGCTGAACTTGTAAAAGACATAATTGCTTTTGCAAACAATGGCTTTAAGAAAAGTTATCTTGTCATTGGTGTAGCCGATAATAAAAGGGGATTTAGGTCTGTTGAAAACCATAAACTTACTGAACTTAATATCCAAAGTTTGGTGAAGGATTCCATTTTCCCTGCGCCACGGGTCACTGTTTTTGATCAGGGTTGGAGTTACAATGGAATAGAGCCTGAGCATAAAGATAAACGATTTGTTATTATCTAGGTGGGACCAATTCCAAGACAGTGCTTTCGATTCAATAAAGATTTTATTGACTGGGAAAATAAATATCACTTCCGAAAAAACGAGGTTTGGGTGAGAAGAGGATCATCCTCTGATACAGCACACCCTGAAGAAATCCAACGGTTTTTAGAAGGCAGTGATTAGAAAGAAAAGGAAACTTTTGAGGACAACATGGATTACACAGAAGTACATAAAGGTGCTGTCCTTGAAACGCTGCTAATAGACCTTACTAATCTTGTCACTAGTAAAGGTGGTAGAGTCGAAACTATTGATTTTAGAAGAAAAGATTTAGCGAAAATTGCAAAAATCGTTTTGCCCATTGGTGAAGAAGTTTTTCATTTCCTAACCATTATACCAAGTGAAGAAGGAAAACCTTACACAATTAGAATTTTTCGTGAGCTAATGGATGAGGATCGAATGCCAAATCACCATGGCTTACTCGTTCTCTCGACCGCAAATAGTAATAAATCCTACACTAGATTATTTTCACCGGATATGGAAATCAAGAAAAACTGGGGAGCGCTAATCCTCCCAGGAGGATTGGCTTTCCTTGGGATGATGGGACGTGTCGGTGAGTTCAAAAAACCAAGTGAAGTAGGTCCGATTGTTATTGATTTGCCAAAATTGACAACAAGAGAAAAACTCACAAAGCACTTTAATGACCTGTGTGATTTTCTTAATAATCCAAAGGAAAACACACATGTGTCAAAATTAAAAAAAGAATTGGAAAAATATATTCAGTTTGAATAAAAGTAATACTTCCCATAATTGTCCTGGAAAGCTGCTTTTCGGTCCTGTTGGGCTATTTTTTAATCCATCCAATAGCTTTTTTGTGGTTGTAATTTTGTGAAGAATTGTATTTAAACAAACGGGGGCGTTTCTTAAAAAAGCAGGAACGCTCTTTTTCACTTTCGGAAACAAATTTATAAACCAAACTTTATCAAAAAAGTATAAATAAAAGTGAAAATAATTGTTTGTCCAACATTTCTATTTCAAAGGCAATAGGTACAGTAGAAGTCAAACGGAACATGAAAAGAAGCAGTTTCCTAAATGCTTACGAAAGCATTAAAAAAGAAGTCGATAAAGGAAGGCTTGGTTTTAAACGCAAGTATGTAAGATGTTAAAATGAGCCTCCCATCAAGAAATGTTCTTCACTTATTCAGGGCGTTGATCCAACAAGGATTTAACGCTATTTTTGTTGAAAATCTTAAACAATAAATTTAGTATAAATGATAAAATTAAAGAATACTCAACCAAAAATAAAAATAGAAAGTGGGTACATATTACAGTGACAAGTAGTAAACTTATAGAACTAAAAAACATTTCAATTGGATTACCCCAAAAAATGAAGTACGTGAATAATCAGGAAATGGATACAGGAATTTGCAAACAAACAATTGAAGAAGCTTTCTTAACAAAAGATGGATTTCTAGGAGATGGAGTTGCGGACTTACGGTATCACGGAGGTCCAGACCGTGCCGTTTGTGTATACCCATATGAACACTATTTGCTTTGGGAAAAAGAATTTGCGAATCCTTTACCATCCTCAACTTTCGGTGAGAATTTAACTGTAACGAATTTGTTGGAAAAGAATGTTTATATTGGAGACGTTTTTCGTCTTGGAGAAGCTGTTATACAAATAACTCAAGGTAGAATCCCGTGTAGCACAATTTCAAAGAGAACGAATAATCCTTTTCTTCTAAAAAGGATGGTACAAACGGGTTTTACAGGTTATTTGTGTCGTGTATTAGAAGAAGGTATTGTCCGAATCGATTCTCAAATTACATTATTGGAGTCACATCCAAAAAAGGTATCCATTCTTTATGGAAATGAGATTTATTTTCATAAGCAAAAGGATGTCGAAGGGATAAAAAGAATATTAGCTGTTGAAGAATTGGCTAACGAATGGAAAGAACTGCTGGTAAATCGGTTAAATAATCTTACTGATCGTCTTTAAATTCGTTTGTGTTTTTCTCTAAACATCTTATTAAGATATAGAAATTTTTAATTGAGTAAGTCCTTCTTCAATTAATGGGCAAATTTCTGGAGTAAAATTCTTGGGAGCCTTAAAAAGCCCCCACAGGTTTTCTAAGTGTTATCTGTTTTTTTTATTTTCTCCAAAAATTAGTATGTTTTGCTTTATCTTGAATATTAAATTCAATCATTTTCTCAAGCAATTCGTAATTTACCGGCTCATTCCACGGAATTCGAAACAAGCCTTTGGTAGCGCTGTAGCCAGCTTGTGCAATGTCATCGGCAAAGTGCGCAATGCCTGCTTCTTCGGGTGAAACGCTCATATGATGTTTCGCTGTGGAAAAGCCGATGATAAATGTGCCATGGACGGAAAACATTGGCGTATTCCACTTGATTTGCGGTTCCAAATTTGGGAAATGATTAGCAACCCACGCCAAAATTTCCTCTGTTCGGTCGCGGTGGTCGGGGTTATCGATACCTGCTAAATATTTTTCAAAAACTTCCATGTTAATCACTCCTAAAAATTAGAGGCTTTACGGCACTTAAGTATGGACAAAGGAGAAACGCCCAAATTGAAACACTAGGTTTCGATTTAGGAGTTTCTATGTCTTTTTTAATCTTTCATTTGAAACCATCCAGGTCTGCAGACAATCTTTTGCCAAAGAGGATCTGGCACAACAAGACGAGACCCGGTGTCTTTCTTTAGTTTTGTTTCAATTTCAGACTCTTTTCCCTTCGCTTAAATCATTTTGTTTTGTTTAAGAACAATGGACTAGGTCATATTCATAACCTATTGTATCAATTACTGAGGGTGTTCATTATGAGAAACATAAGGGAATATCAAACACAACCAATGATCGGTCAAGCATGGACAGGAAAACATGTTGTCTTACTTCATTGCACAACCAATAATGAGTTGATACAGCTTTATAAAAGTTTTCATGCACCGATTGAGCCGCCAAGGCACAATTGCGCAGAAACTTTATCACAGTTACTCAGTATCGGTTATCGCATTATGGCCATTACACCCATCATTTCAAATCAAATTCAATACGTTTTAGTCCTTTAATTTTTTTACCATTGAACAAACCAAACAGGGTGCAATCCCGCTGCTCTTACAAATAGCTTACATTTCTAACGTAAATCCAGTTTATTTTTTTGAATAAACTCCTTCATATACATGCGAGTCTGTTTTTCAAGCATGGCAGCCATTTGTTCTGTCCAGCGATCTTTTCTAACTCCGTTCGTTCTTTGCTGATAATAGGTAGCGATGATCTCATTGTAATCATCGAGCTGGTGTAAATTAACTTCCTTATTTTGTTCATATCCATTTTCGTGATAAACATGTTCAAAAGGAAGTCTTGGTTTTTGACCGGTTACATTAGCAGGGTATCCAACAGCCAGTCCAAACAATGGGATGACACGGTCTGGAATATGTAAAACTTTTTTAACTTCTTCAAGGTTGTTGCGAATGCCGCCAATATAGCAGATTCCTAATCCAAGTGATTCAGCTGCAATGGCAGCATTTTGGGCAGCAAGAGCGGTATCAATTAAAGCCACCATGAATTTTTCGGTACTTTCAAGTGATGCCTCCACGTTTTTATCTTCCTTCTCCCCGATAAGGGTATGACGATATAGGTCAGCACAAAAGACAAAAAAGTGGCCGTTCTTTTCCACATACTCCTGATTTCCGGCGAGCTCTGCTAATTTCTTCTTTTTAACAGGATCCTTAACACCAATAATGGAGTAGGCCTGAATAAAGCTTGATGTGGCAGCTGCTTGTGCACACGAAACAATCGTTCTTATTTGCTCTTCAGTTAATGGCTTGTCCTCAAAATGACGGATTGAACGATGGTTTAGGATTGTGCCAATTACATCATTCATCTCGTACACCTCGCTGTTCATCTAAATTTTTCGTTTGTGTGATTATATCAATCAAAGCAATCTTATTCAAGAAATGAACGTAGTCTACGACACTCTAGTGGCGAATCTTCGAATATGTGAAGTACTTTGTTTGACAATGCTATTTATCTCAAATGCAATTATCTTGAATTAAAAATAAATTCCAAAAAGAAGGATGATTTTACATGACGAAAATTGGTATCTTACTTGGTAGTTTACGAAAAGAATCTTTTTCAAAAAAACTTGCAGCACATGTGGCAGAATTATTCCCTGCAGGATATGAAGCTGAATTTGTGGAAATCGGAAATCTCGCTTTATATAATCAGGATTATGATGATGAAAACAATGCACCGGCAGATTATACGGCATTCCGTAACACAATGAAGGGAATTGACGCTGTGTTATTTGTAACGCCAGAATATAACCGTTCTGTTCCGGCTGTATTAAAGAATGCTTTGGATGTAGGTTCCCGTCCTTATGGAGCGAGTGTATGGGATGGCAAACCAGCGGCGATTATCAGCCAATCGCCTGGCAGTTTAGCTGGTTTCGGTGCCAACCACCATTTACGTCAGTCGCTTGTATTCCTTAATATGCCAATACTTCAACAACCAGAAGCTTATATTGGTAATGTTGCCGATTTATTGGGTGAAAACGGAAAAGTAAAAGATGAAAACACTGTTCAATTCTTACAATCCTTTGTTAATACGTTTGTTGAGTTGATTAAGAAACATCAAGCGTAGAATATTTCAAAACTTTTGGAGATATAAAACGATCTCAAGTCGAAGTTCGTATAGTGAGGAAAATTCAATTCTATATTCAAGCCTTTCTTGTGACTCAATCTAATTTTTTAGGTTGAGTCTTTTTTTGCAGCAGGGGGGAAGAATCAATTTATAATACTGCCACCCATTTTCTAAAAAAATAGAGACCTCCTAGGAGATCTCTATTAAATATTTACTATGGCTCATTTAAATAATAAGGATTTATTTTTTAATTCATACTTTACAGATAGGAATTATGAGTTTATAGTAATAGTAATAAATTCGCTCATTAATAAAAGGGATTAAAAGATTTCCGGAGCTACTTAAAAAAAATGTAAAGGAAAAGAATCTATAAATAGTGAAGGAGTGTTTCTAATGAAAAAGGATGTTGAAAAAAAGAGACAAAAACTAATAAATAAACTGATATTCTTTCGTGTTTATGTCAAAGAGGATCAACAACTTTACGAATTTTCCCTTTCAAAACTGGAAAATGAATATAAAAGATTTAAATTACAACATCATCCACATGGTGAGTTTGGCTCTATTCAATGGAGATAATGTTTATAAAATAATTAAGCCAATATAGACAAGGTTTTATAGAAATCCTGTCTATATTGGCTTATTTTATGCAAAAATGAATACGGCCATGAATGCCATTTTGTCATTCCAAAAGCAGATCACGCTACTGCTAGCTTTTTACTACAAAGGATAAAATTAAAATTTTTTAACCCTTATGGGACTTACCATTAAGAGAGCGAGGATTAAAGTAATCCATGCATTGCTATATGAAAAGAATCCCATACCAGCCAATGGCAATCCAGCTGCAGGAATAGGCAATCCTTTAAAATATCCAATGGTTGGTTTAACACTAAACCTTGCTAAACGTAATGCTCCCATTGTTGGGAAAAGGATAAATGCTATAGATGTTAAAATGGATGGGTCTGCTATCGAATGAAATAGAAGTGCAGGAGCAACTCCGAAACTAACAATATCAGCTAAGGAATCCAATTCTACGCCTAATTCACTGTTTACTTTTAATTTCCTGGCAACCCTTCCGTCAAGAAGGTCTAAAACAGCCGAAAAGAAGATAAAAACGGAGGCTACTTCCCAAAAGCCACTCATATTAAAGGTAATGGAAAAAACACCGCACAATAAATTTCCGATTGTAAATAAATTGGGTACAGCTTTTACTATCTTATTGAACATGGCAGCTCCCCCTGACGTTAATAATTCGCCCATTTAAGTAGTATTTTCTATTTATTCTTCCGTTATCCTTAAAAGATTAGAATGTATTCATTTTCCAAATAAATAAATTCTTAATCTTATATTCAGAGAACGAAAAGGTTTCTTTTCTATACTTTTTGTTTTAAGTGGCGTCGTCATTGCAATGTATTTGGTTATTTTTTGGTTAACAGTAAAAAAAAACACGCTGAGTTGATTCAGCGTGTTTTACACATTTTACTGATTTGAAACCTTTTTAAGCGCACTTGGAGTGGTATGCACAGAAAGTCTGCCAAGAAGTTTAGTACTATCTAAATTTAACCCAATCAGATTCACCTTTACTCCATTTTGCTGATACTTAAGGACGATTTTATCAATCGCACCAATCGCAGAGTCATCCCAGAGATGAGCATTGGAGAAATCAATATCAATTTCAGTTATATCTTCTTTAAAATCAAACTGACTGACAAAATCTGTTACAGACGCAAAAAAGAGCTGTCCTGATACCTGATAAATCTTTTTATATGAACCTTTTCTCGATATCGTTTTAATCTCCAATTTTGAAATTTTTGAGGCAAAGAAAATGGCACTCAAGATTACCCCTATGAAAACTCCAATCGATAAATTATCCGTTGCAACGACAGTCACGACTGTCACAACCATAACGACAGTTTCCGATTTAGGCATAATCGGCAGTTTCTTCAATGATGACCAATCAAACGTACCAATACACACCATGAACATGACTGCTACTAGGGCAGCCATCGGAATTTTAACAAGGACATCATTTAGGGCAACAATAAGGATCAATAAAAATACAGCAGCCCAAAAGGTGGATAGTCTTCCTCTGCCGCCTGACTTAACATTGATTCCGGATTGACCAATCATGGCGCAGCCAGCCATACCGCCAAATAATCCTGAAACAATGTTGGCAATCCCTTGACCACGCGCCTCTTTATTTTTATCACTCCCCGTGTCCGTCAGATCATCGACAATTTGAGCGGTTAAGAGTGACTCTATCAAGCCAACAACAGCGATTCCAAGTGAATAAGGAAAAATGATTCTTAGTGTTTCTAGATTAATAGGAACATTGGGAATAAAAAATGAAGGCAAGGACTGACTTAAATGTCCTAAATCTCCGACTGTATTTACGTGAGCTCCAGTTGCCACCGAAATAATCGTAATGATAATAATGGCGACAAGTGGGGAAGGAACAGCCTTGGTTATCCGAGGGAAAAGGTAAATGATGGCTAATCCTCCCGCAACCATAGCGTACATCACCCATGATTGCCCTTTAAAATGGGTTAGCTGCGCGATAAAGATTAATATCGCCAATGAATTAACAAAACCCACCATAACCGAACGTGGAATAAATTTCATTAATCTCGCTACTTTTACTGATCCAAAAATTATTTGGATCATCCCTGTCAGGATAGTGGCGGCCATTAAATACTGCAATCCATGATCTTTCACTAACCCGCCCATTAACAAGGCTGTTGCTCCAGTAGCAGCTGAAATCATCGCAGGTCTGCCCCCAACAAAAGCAATCACAAGGGCAATACAGAAGGAGGCATACAAACCAACCATGGGATTCACCCCAGCAATAATCGAAAAGGCAATGGCTTCTGGAATCAATGCTAAAGCAACAACAGTACCTGAAAGGATATCTCCCTTTATATTCCCGAACCATTCATATTTAATTGTACTTACATTCAACAAGTAACACCTCATTTATTTAGGATTATTTTTGACTTTCAACTCTCATGAAAGCCGGGTCCGTTATTACCACTTGATAGTATATCTGAATGTGACAATTTTGCGAAATGCGATGAAAACGCTATTATCGGTAAAATACTCTTATATCATTCGTTATTCACCTATTTAATGTGGTTTCTAAAAATTTGCACCTCGGTCATTCATAGAACCTAACAAAACTTTTTACTGCCTATTGATATAAATCTAGTGCCTTTTACAAAACACGCTTCTAAATACCTACACAATGTCAGGTTTAGTGTTTGGGGAGTTCTGCCTATCATTTCTAACTAGTTCATGGTTAATCAACATAGTTTTACATTATGCCTCCTATCTTTATAGTGAAAAGGTAATTGATAACGTCGATTTTTGTTTCTTTTTGTAAATTCATTGAAGTTTACTAAACTATTAAAATCGTCGATAATCAATTGGAAACGTTTTCAAACGATAAAAAACTAGGAGGGATTTAATGAGTAAGAAAAAAATGATGTCAGTTTTATTAACGGCAGGGTTAGTCTTAAGCGTCAATGCAGCATACGCACAAGGACCAGGTGAGGCTCCAAACTCAAATGCAGCCTCGGCGTTTGACAACAAAATTATCAAAAAAATTAGTGCAGACAACATGTATAACACGATTGCTCTATTGTCAAAGGAGCCTCGGACGGCAGGTACCCCGGGGGAACTAAAGGGAGCACAGTACATAAAAGGACAGTTTGAGAAGTATGGGTATGAAACGGAACTGCAGCCTTTTGCTTTCTATGATGTGGTGAGAACCAATGTAAGTGGAGTTTTAGAAATTGGCGGCCAAGATCTAAAGCCATACGTATTTTCCGGATCATTTAGTGGTGAAGTAACGGCGGAAGTCGTGAACGCTGGTAAAGCAATCGCCGGTACCGTCCCGGATGCGGTGAGAGGGAAGATTGCCCTGGTTGAGCGCGGCGATAACACATTCGTTGACAAGGTGAAAAATGTTATAGAAAAAGGTGCAGTCGGCGTTATTTTATATAATAACACCGGAACTGCTAATAATGTGGGAGTTGCGGATCCAGGACAAAATATCCCGGCGGTAACGGTTACGAGGGCCCAGGGCGCTGCCCTAGTTGATCAGCTAAAAAGTGGCCCGGTAACAGCACATATAAAAGTAACAGGCTCAGGGTATAAAGAAGGAACTTCCTACAACGTTATCGCCAAAATGAAACCAAATAAAAACAAAGATACCGGCCAGATTGTCATGGTGGGGGCGCACCATGATTCTGTTCCAGGTGGTCCGGGGGCAAATGATGATGCTTCGGGTGTATCTGCGGTTCTTGAGCTAGCCAGAGTCATGGCCAATATGCCGATTGATACGGAGCTGCGTTTCGTGACATTTGGTTCCGAGGAAAAGGGCCTGTTAGGATCTTACCATTATGCCAGTACGTTAAGTGATACAGAAGCGGATAAAATTGTAGCCCACTTCCAAATGGACATGATTGGAAGTAAAGATGCCGGTGGTGATAACAAGGCAAACGGATTAATCATGTATACAATTGATGGTAAGAAAAATTTAGTCACTGATCTTGCTTCCGCTGCAGGTGTTAGAACAGCAATGGGTGAAGCCGTGCCATATGGCCAGTTGGGACGAAGTGACCATCAGCCATTCCATGAACTGGGAATCCCAGCAGCGTTATTCATTCACTCACCGCTTGAGCCATGGTATCATACACCAGCCGATACCATTGATAAAATTGATAAAAACAAGCTGCAAGAAACTGCGGAAATCGTTGGTGCCGCCGTCTATCAAATTGCTCGGCCGGACACACCAGCACTACAGCACTCCCGAGTTGCTCCGCAACCGGTCGATTATGATTTCGAAAATCGTCCACCAGGAGCTTAATAAATTTCACAAAAAATGGCGGAAGAAATTGATCCGTCATTTTTTATTTTTTGGCTCTGTTAAAGATAGTTGTTGATATTTGATACCTATTCGAATTCTTGATATTATGAACACGAGAACAGACATTCGGGGGTAAGGTGGGCAAAGCGTTTAGCAATTTGTTAGAGTAAGAATATCTGAATGATAATGGGAGGAAGGGTTATGTCAAATAACGTAAAACAGAGAAGAATAATTTTAGATTTAGCTGTTACTTTAGATGGTTTTATTGAAGGGAAAAATGGAGAAGTTGATTGGTGCATCATGGACTCTGAGATGGAGTTTATTAATTTCTTAAACCAAATTGATACTATTTTATATGGAAGAAAAAGCTACGATTTATGGGGACAATTTACTCCAGAAGCTATTGATGATACTGAAAAAGAAATATGGAAATTAGTTCATAGTAAAGAAAAATATGTGTTTTCCAAAACTAAAAAGGAAACCGATAATAAAGCGATATTCATAAAGGATAATATTCTTGAAGAAGTATTAAAACTAAAGAATAAGCCTGGTAAAGACATCTGGCTATATGGAGGATCAAGTCTTATTACTACTTTTATCAATTTAGGGATTGTTGATGAATTTAGATTATCTATTCACCCGGTTATTTTGGGAGAAGGAAAACGGTTGTTTATTGATATAAAACAGAGGTTGAGTTTAAAAATGGTTAATACAAGAACGTTCTCTTCTGGTGTTGTGCAACTAATTTATCATTGGGATGATAATTAATATATTATAAAATTATCAACATTAAATTATTACAGAGCCTATTTTTATGAATGGAGTTTATGAAAAAAATGAAAGTAATTATGTTAATATATAGTAAAATTAAATTTGATTTTACTTTTATTGCTAAGAGGCGATATATCTGAAAAAAGTATCCATTTTTATAGGTTGGATTATTGGGGTAGTTATAATGCTCGTAAGCAGCAAGCTTGCTGCAAATTATTACGCTATTCATGCAAACATTGACCCATTGTCAAAGAGTGCTTCATTACTAACTTTATTGTTCATGCTTTTTTTCTTTCTTGGAAGTTCCGTAACTGGTGTGTATATGTTTATTTTCCGAAAGCAGCATCCTAGATGAAGTTGCATAATGGAAAGAATTAATATGGGAGAGTGGTTTTGTTGAAGAAAATTTATCTAATTAGGCATTGTGAGGCTGAAGGGCAGCCATCTGAGGCAAAGCTTACAGAAAGAGGCCGTAAACAAGCATTAGAGTTATCTGGGTTTTTTTCTGATAGGAAAATCGACCGTATTATCGCTAGTCCATATAAGCGTGCAATTCAATCGATACAGCCCCTTGCCCAGCGATTAAATATTGAAATTAAGACCGACCAACGATTAATCGAACGTGTCCTAAGCACTACTAATCTTTCGGATTGGTTTGAAAAACTGAAAACAACCTTTGATGATCTTGAACTTAAATTTGAAGGCGGGGAATCCAGTCAAGAAGCAATGAACCGAATTGTAGAAGTGGTGGAGAAGGTTTTTAACAGTGAATCTGAAAACACCATCATTGTTACCCACGGAAATTTACTGTCCTTACTATTAAAGTATTATAATAAGGATTTCGGATTTGAGGATTGGCAAAATCTTAGTAACCCTGATGTATTTCTTTTAAAAAATGAAGATAATAAAGTAACCATTGAGCGAATATGGATAGGGTAGTATAGAGAAGGAAATCTAGAAAAAAATTAAGAACCCCTCTGCATTAATTTCGGTGAAGGTAAGAAAAATTATTTATCTATGCCGGAGCTATTTAACAATGCGGAAAAAATAGTTATAAATTTTAAGAAAGACTAGCTGAATCAAAAGTAAGGTGATGTGTATGCTATTTGAAAAAGAAAAAATAAAAGTGCGCCAATTGCAGCCGGAGGACAAGTATTTACTTGTTAAATGGCTTTCGAACCCTTCCGTTCTTGAATATTATGAAGGGCGGGACAATCCGTTTGATTTGGAAAAAGTAAACAAGAAGTTTTATTAATCGGGAGAATGGTATTGTTAGATGTTTGGTCGAGTATGAAGGGGTAAGTATCGGTTACATACAAATTTATCCAATAAATAAGAAAACAAGTTCAATAGATGATTATGATGAGAAAGAAATAGTTTTTGGTATGGACCAGTTCATTGGCGAACCGGATTATTGGAACAGAGGAATTGGAACAATACTTGTAAAGTCAATGGTGGATTATTTAATTGAGCAGAAACAAGCAACTCGGGTGATTATGGATCCTCAAATAACGAATATACGTGCATTAGCATGTTATGAAAAGTGTGGATTTAAAAAGATTCGATTACTCCCAAAACATGAATTCCATGAAGGAAATTATCGTGAATGTTGGTTAATTGAATGTAAATCTTAAACATTATGCAAATTCAATGGGGTGTTGGATATGGTAAAAATACGAAATGTAAAAATGGAAGATTTACCTGAACTTGTAGTCATTGAGCAGCTTTGTTTTACAAAAGAAGAGGCAGCGACCAAGGAAGTATTTGAAAAGCGTATACAAGTCATTCCGGATAGTTTCTTTGTTGCTGAGGAAGAGGGCAAAATTGTCGGTTTGGTCAATGGACCCGTCATTGAAAAAGCATACATAACGGACGACCTCTTTAGTAATTTAAAGGTAAATCTGGCGACGGGCGGCCATCAAAGTATTTTAGGATTAGCAGTGGCACCGCATTTTCAAAAACGTGGCGTGGCATCCGCGTTACTTTCATATATTGAAAAAGAAGCGAAGGTAAAAGGACGTGAAACGATTACACTTACTTGTAAGGCGGACTTAATACAATTCTATGAAAACCATGACTACCTAAACAAAGGTGTTTCAACTTCTGAGCATGGTGGGGTTATTTGGTACAATATGATTAAGAACTTGCAATGAATTAATTCAAAAAGTGTAATGTTATATAATTTGTAAAAGGAGGAGATTCCATGATATTGGAAGCCGTGATGCTTCAGGTTAAGCTAGGGATGGAAGAAGAATATGAGAAAGCCTTTCGCCAGGCTTCAGAAATTATTTCTTCAATGAAAGGTTACATATCTCACGAATTACAATATTGTTTGGGAGTGAATGGGAAATATTTATTATTGGTAAAGTGGGAAACATTAGAAGATCATACAGTTGGATTTAGACAATCAACTGAGTATCAAGAATGGAAAAGGCAATTACATCATTTCTATGACCCATTTCCTACAGTTGAACATTTTAAGAAAGTTCATCTTTCGTAAGGACATTATTAATTGGGAAAAAATTGAGCAGAAGAGACTTTCATAGAAAAAGCAAAAGTAAACTTGATTACTCCTGCTTCATCTTTTTTTAAGGCTGTTTTCTCAAAGGTTGTTGTTTTTATGATGTTTGGATTTTTTGATATAGTTATATGTAAATATATTGAGTTAAAAGAAACCTCTTTTAATATCAAGCGTAGATAATGTAAAGGAATTTAGGTAAGAGGGTGGAAGCATTGGGAGCTTTGCTTGAACTTTTAGGTTCTATAGGTACATTTCTATTTACCTTAACAAAGGATGTAACGGAGGAAGAAATAGAAAAGAATATAAATTTCCTAAAAGAATATCAATGGTTTCAAAAATATCTTGATAATGATAAATTTGAAAACTTAATTATGAATGATAAAGATGTTCGTTTTGCAATAGGAAAACTTAATAGTGAAAAAATGAAAAAGAATGCCTATTACAAAAAACATCAAATAAAGATTCAAAAAGTATTACTCAAAAAGTCAAATTAATTTAACGATACACCGACCTCATACTTGAGGTCTTTCTTTATGCACTTTTTAACATTTCAACCGTTGTATAATTAGATTTTTGACACGCTGAAATAAGCATTTGTTTTACTCGATTTTTAAAAGCAAAGTTCTTCCCAATTTCAAGCCGACGAAACGAATTAAGGTAGTTGTCCAAATATTTAGTTGCAACACCTTGAAAACGTTCCATCCAATGCCTTAACCCTTGCAAGAAGCCAGGTTAAGGATTTGATTTATGCGTGTTTCAAGAACACGTGGAGGTACTTATTACTATTTCCACCTTTTAAATAATTTAAAATTATCATATAATAGTATATATATGAAGCTGTAAATAATTGTTTACACTATGAAAGGGTTTTAATAGAGACAGAAAAGGTATGTGACTAGGTCGCTTCTTAGCTTGTTGTGACACCTCTATCTTTTCTGCAAATATCAGGGGAAAAGGTTGATAAAAATGAGCAACAGCGAAACTACTACAGATGTTATTTTAATTGGTGCCGGAATTATGAGTGCGACTTTAGGGACGCTCTTGAAAGAATTAGTACCGGAATGGGAAATTACAGTGTTTGAGAAGCTCGCAAACGCAGGAGAGGAAAGCTCTAACGAATGGAATAATGCGGGAACGGGCCATGCGGCACTGTGCGAGCTTAACTACACGATTGAAAAACCAGACGGATCGATAGATATTAGCAAAGCGATTAAAATTAATGAACAGTTCCAGCTTTCAATGCAGTTTTGGTCTCATCTTGTAAACAGCAAGCTAATACGTAATCCGCAGGACTTTATCATGCCACTGCCTCATATGAGTTTGGTAGAAGGGGAACAAAATGTAACGTTTTTGAAAAAACGTTTTAAAGCGCTATCAAATAATCCCCTCTTCCAAGGGATGGAATTTTCAGATGATCATGAAAAACTGATAGAATGGATTCCGCTGATCATGGAAGGCCGTACATTGAATGAACCGATAGCGGCAACAAAAATCGACTCTGGAACAGATGTCAATTTTGGTGCATTAACACGCATGTTGTTTGACCACTTAAAGAGTAAAAATGTCGATATAAACTTCAAGCATGGCGTTGAGGATATTAAACGTACTGACGACGGCTTATGGGAATTGAAAGTGTGGAATATGGGTACCGGTAACATCGAACGGCATACTGCAAAATTCGTCTTTATCGGCGGCGGTGGCGGGTCCTTGCATTTATTGCAAAAGACGGGTATTCCTGAGTCAAAACATGTTGGAGGTTTCCCGGTAAGCGGACTATTTATGGTATGTAACAATCCGGAAGTTGTAGCGCAGCATCATGCAAAAGTATACGGAAAAGCTAAGGTTGGAGCCCCGCCGATGTCGGTTCCGCATCTTGACACAAGATTTATCGACAATAAAAAATCGTTGCTATTTGGACCGTTTGCCGGCTTCTCACCGAAGTTCTTAAAAACCGGTTCAAATATGGATTTAATAACTTCCGTAAAACCGAATAATTTCTTAACTATGCTGGCGGCAGGAGCAAAACAGATCCCGCTGACAAAATACCTGATTCAACAAGTTATGTTATCGAAAGAACAGCGCATGGAAGAGTTACGTGAGTTTATCCCGGAGGCCAAGTTCGAGGATTGGGATTTAGTAGTAGCGGGACAGCGTGTGCAAGTGATCAAAGATACTGAAGCTGGCGGCAAAGGTACACTTCAATTTGGTACGGAAGTGATTACAGCCACTGATGGCTCGATTGCAGCATTACTAGGTGCTTCTCCAGGTGCTTCTACTGCTGTTCACGTTATGCTTGAGGTAATAAAAAAATGCTTCCCGCAACAAATGAAAGAATGGGAACCGAAAATCAAAGAAATGATTCCTTCTTATGGCGTGTCACTAATGGATAACCCAGAGCTCCTGCACGAGATTCATACTTTAACCGCAGAGACACTTGGTCTAAGCGAAAAAGAGCTGGTCTTAAGTTAATTCTTTGGAACATACGTTAATGAAGCTGCCTCGGCAGCTTTATTTTTTTTTTTTTTTAATTGTTTACGCCAGCTATTTAGATGAGGAGAAAAATAAAGTAAAAGTATTTAATTAATAAATTAGTACGATTTTTGCGACTTTCCGCACTGCTACCGCCCCTTTTTCATCCATAACCCCAAAAGGCCCACTTGGAAGAGCCCTTACACATTTTCAAATTAAACATATTTTGTATTAAGTCGTTGCAAAGGAGGAATGTGAAATGGACGGTGTAGGAGCTGGTGGAGGCTTTGCCTTAGTGGTTGTATTGTTTATCCTTCTCATTATAATTGGTGCGTCCTTTATGGGCTGTGGATATTGGTAACCAATTAATAACTTATTGAAGGGGGGGAGATCTATGTACGGTTACGGAGGATTCGGTGGCGGCTGCGGGTGCGGCGGTGGCTATGGTTACGGTGGCGGCTTCGGTTTTGGCGGAGGTTTTGCCTTAATCGTTGTATTGTTCATTTTGTTAATCATTATTGGTGCAACTTGTTTTTATTAATGAAAATCAATTAACTTCCTGATAAGGAATTAAAAAAAAAGCCCTTTTTTAGGGCTTTTTCGTTTTTATTCTTTGCTTAATTCCACCGAGTGCAAAATAAAGCAATTGAAGAGGTATTGTATGATATTGCTTTGGCTACTATTCAGTTTATGCTGCGATTTATGGAATGAATCGTCTAATTAAGCCCTTATTTTAAAATGTTTTAACGACAGTATTATTACAGAAAGAAAGCATCGACGGCGTCGTTGCATTACTACATATTAAAAATACTATTGTAATATATCTAAATATTCATTATAATACTTTTAGTTAGAATTAATAGATTAGCAAATTTTCTTAGACAATGGGGGGAATCATCTATGAAAAAACTATTGAAAAAGTGGAATCAATTGAGTCTGGTAAAACAAATAATTATCGGTTTAATTATTGGTATTATCCTAGCTGTGTTGATCCCAGAAGTAGCAAAGCCTGTTGTCATTTTAGGCTCATTGTTTGTTGGTGCTTTGAAAGCGATTGCACCTGTATTGGTTTTATTCTTGGTTATGTCAGCGATTGCGCAACATAAGAGCGGTCAACAAACGAACATGAAATCGATTATCGGACTTTATTTATTAGGTACTTTTCTAGCTGGATTAATTGCCGTTATTGTAAGTTTTGTTTTCCCAGTAAGCTTAACACTTGCCAAGGGCGCGGAGGATCTAGCGGCTCCCGGCGGTGTTACAGAGGTCCTTAAAGCATTACTGTTGAATGTTGTGGATAACCCAGTAAAAGCCATTTATAATGCCAACTATATCGGTATTTTAGCTTGGGCAGTCGTCCTTGGTATGGCTTTAAGAAATGCACCAGATACGACAAAAACGATGATCACTAATTTTTCAGATGCCGTATCGAAAATGGTTACATGGGTCATTAAGTTAGCGCCACTCGGCATCATGGGACTTGTGATTGACTCAATTACCGCAAATGGAATCGAGTCATTACTAAGCTATGGCAAATTAATTGCCGTTTTGATTGGTTGTATGCTCTTTGTAGCCTTTGTTGTCAATCCAATCATGGTGTTCGTCGCGATTCGCCAAAACCCATACCCACTTGTATTGAAGTGTATCAGGGAAAGTGGAATTACAGCATTCTTTACACGCAGCTCTGCTGCTAACATTCCTGTAAATATGAAATTATGTGAAAATCTAAAGTTGGATAAGGATACGTATTCTGTCTCCATTCCATTAGGTGCAACCATCAATATGGCAGGTGCCGCGGTTACGATTTCTGTTTTGACACTTGCAGCGGTTCATACACTACACATTCCCGTAGACATCCCAACAGCAATCATTCTTAGCGTCCTGTCAGCAGTATGTGCTTGCGGTGCTTCAGGAGTTGCCGGCGGTTCCTTATTATTGATTCCGCTAGCATGCAGCTTATTCGGAATTCCAAATGATGTTGCCATGCAGGTAGTTGGCGTAGGCTTTATCATCGGTGTTTTACAAGACTCTTTTGAAACAGCACTTAACTCTTCCACAGACGTCCTTTTCACAGCAACAGCTGAGTTTAAAAAGTGGCGTAAAGAAGGAAAGAAAATCGATATCAAAAAAGCAGCTTAAAGAAGAAAAGCCCTCTATACTTTGCAATAGAGGGCTTTCTTTTGCGTATGTGGCAGGACGTCTTAATATAGTATGGGTAACCACCACTCATTGAATTGTGAGTGCCATATTTATCGTATTATAATATTTTTTGTTGGGTAACAGTGAAAGCTACTGTTACCTTGGCTACTTCCATCAAAATTCCTTTGTGGAAAAAGGTAAGAAGAATCTTACTCCACGCTTATTAAAAGGTAATAGTTTCATATCAGCTATTAAGTGACTCAAGTACCCTGACAAACAAGTAATAAAAACTCCTTCTACCTTAAGTGATACTTCAAATTGATAAGCAATCACGCCGAAAAAGATTAGTCCTACTATTGAATGGGTATAGCTTCTATGGGGAACTAGAGAAGCCAGTATTATAAAAACACCTAATAGCCATAACCAATTTTCTTGTAATGAAAGCCCGCCTACCAAAACTCCGGCACCTGTAATGGTCAGCATATGCCTCTTTTTAATAAAGGAAGAAAACACAATTATTCCAATTCCAACACCAATTCCCAGCCACTTTTCCGTATCAATACCCTTCAAATAGCTATAAATCATCATGAAAAGACCGATAAATGGGGCTGCTGTTCGAATTAATTTATGGGGAATGGTAATTTTGTTACTTAATTTCCCGTCAATATCTAGATCAGGGATTAATCCGGCGATTCCTCCCGACCCCACTAATAATAGGGTAGTAGTTGGTTCCGTTTGTAATGTATTTGCAATTATTAAGCCTGTTAATGCTCCAATCGCAATATGTGCTGTACCTTTCAATCTTTTCCACCTATTTCTTTGTTTTTATATTCAGCTAATCAACTATCACATATAGCTATTATACCAGAATATACGTTCTTGTTGAGTGAAAAAAGAAATCTTTATCCCATTGGTGCCCCACAATCAGCCTAATATAGTTATAGACATATTAGGCTGATTATGTAATTACATAGGAACAAAAGGCTAAAATTCATAAACAATGCATTTCCACTTCCGCTTGATCCCATGAAACGGAATAGACTTGACCTTTTGAACAGAAAATCGAAGACGATGTATACTCAGGGTCCGCTTCTTTATTGTAATGGATTCTTGCGATGACCTCGGGCTGATTATGACAAGGGTAATAGCCGCCAACTACTAGATTCAGCAGGCCTTTTCCCTGTGTAAGTGATGCGAATTCTGGACCGTAGTTCATGAAGGTGGCTACTGGCACTTTCCCAGTTATGATGGTTTTGTTTCCTCCCATCATTGGTGGGTCGAAGCTGCCATGTGCCTTCTGAATATCTGTCAGCACTTTGCCGATATGATCCAAATCAATTATTATTTTAAAATCATAAAATGGTTCAAGCAGGATGTTCTCCGCTTTCTCCAATCCTTGCCTTAATGCACGGTAAGCGGCCTCTCTAAAGTCGCCGCCAGAGGTGTGTTTAATATGGGCTCGTCCGGTAAGTAACGTGATTTTTACATCCGAAATGGGGGAGCCTGTTAGAATCCCATGATGATCCCGTTCAAAAAGGTGATGACGGATTACATTTTGGGTTCCGACTGGCAAGTGATCGGTATGGCAGACAGTTTCAAACGAAATGCCGCTATTTCTAGGTGCGGGTGCTATTTTTAGATGAACTTCCGCATAATGCCCTAACGGTTCAAAATGACCATATCCAATTACTGCAGAACGAATTGTTTCTTTGTATAAGATTTCTGGTTCGGCAAATTCCACATCGAGATGAAAGCGGTCCTTAATGATGAGCTTCAACACCTCCAGTTGAATAGTTCCCATTACATGAATATGGATTTCCTGCAAGCGTTCTACCCAGGTCACGTTAAGAGCAGGATCTTCGGCATCCAACATTTTAAAATACCGTAATACCTCTTTAACATTTATCGATGGATCGATGACCACTTTGGATTTTAACGCAGAGACCATTTCATAATCAGCTTTTTCGCTTATGGTTCCTAAGCCGTCTCCAGTGGCAGCTGATGTCAAGCCTGTAACGGCAAAGATATCTCCGGCTGAAGCTTGATCGACAGCATTAAATTTAGTGCCATTATACATGCGGATTTGGGTGATTTTTTCAAAAAATGGCTCATCCTCATGCCCGTAACTGATTTCATCTCGTACCTTTAAAGTCCCACTCAAGGCTTTGATAAACGTAATTCTCGTTCCTTTTTCATCATAACGAATTTTATAGACGCGTCCAGAAAATCGACCCTCGAGGACATAATCCGTTGCTGTTAATAAGTCCAAATTTTCAAGAAAGCTTTTCACGCCGATATCATGCAAGGCAGAACCGCTTGCACATGGGAAAATTTGATTTTCCTGGAGCAGCGTTTTCAGTGTTTCTAGCCAAAGTTCCGGTTGATACCCGGTGTCCATGTATGTATCTAAAAGGGATTCATTTCGCTCTGCAATAAATTCAATCAGTGTCTCGTTCATTTCGCGATTGTTCAATGTCTCGGTCATGTCAACGACATCGGTAGTGAGGTTGGTGCGAATTTCATCCAGGACCTTTTGAGCATCAGCTCCAATCCGGTCGATTTTATTAATAAAGAAAAAAGTTGGCACACGATGTTTTCGCAAAATCCGCCATACAGTTTCTGTATGACCTTCGATTCCTTCAACCGCACTGATAATCACGATTGCATAATCCATCACTTGAATTGCACGTTCCATCTCAGGGGAAAAGTCGACATGCCCTGGGGTATCGATCAAATAATAATCAGAATCATTCAAGGAAAACATCGCTTGGTCAGCAAATACCGTAATGCCTCGTTGTTTTTCAATTTCATGCGTATCGAGGAAGGTATCCTGATGGTCGACACGGCCTCGTTGCCTAATGGCCTTTGTATGGAAAAGCAGTTGTTCTGCCAATGTCGTTTTTCCTGCATCCACATGTGCAAATATCCCAATTGTTTTCTTCATGCTGGCACCTCAAATATTTTTAATCATTCTTAATGAATAGTATAACAAAAGAAGATTCAGATGAATGGTAATACAAATCTGCATATGAATGATTAATAGAAATCCCGAACAAGAAACACAATAAGCAGGACATTTAAAAAAACATATAAAATATCGGTTTTGTACCCGAATTTTTATATGTTTTTAAGTCGTTTTTCTTATGCCATTTACGTAAAAAAATATAGAATTAGGCATCTAGGTCTTACCAATGGACCAATTACTGGTTGATTATTAAATCTCTTTTCGATAAAAACGCTCACCTGTTTCAGGATTGAAATACACTCTCGTTTTTTCACCCGACACAGGGTCAATGTTTACTTCCTCTGTCGAAATAAAACCTTTCGGTACTTTTACTCCGTGATTGCGTTTAAACCGTTTATCATAAATAAAATATCCAAGTAAAATGCAAATGATTGCACCAATAATTTCTAGAATGTAAAAACCGATGATGAAATTCATTATTCCTTCTCCACAACAGCAGCTGTTCCATATGCCACAATTTCACTCATGTTTTTACCAATTTCACCTGAATCAAATCGCATCATCACAATCGCATTTGCACCCATTTGGGTTGCGTTTACAATCATACGGTCTAATGCTTCTTTTCTAGAGTCCTCAAGCATAGCAGTATATTGCTTGATTTCGCCACCCACAAGGGATTTTAAGCCTGCCATAATATCGCCGCCAAGCCCTCTGCTTCTAACAATTAGTCCGAATACTGGCCCTTTAATTTCGACAATTTTATAGCCCTCAATTTTTTCTTTTGTCACTACGATCACTTTATTCACCTCCATCTATATTTTCTATTATTGCGGCTAACTCTTGCAATATCAAGTATTGAGATAGGGAATGGAAGACAGTTTTTCCCTAAAAAAATGAGCGAATCGAAACATTCACATCGATATGCAGATGTGTCTGTTGTTTAGGAAGAATAGTCCATATAAGTTTACTGTCTAGCAGCTGAAATTTCTTGCATTTTTCGCGACACAAGTGGATAAAAATGATTTTTTGCACTTGTTGTAGAATTACCACCGAAAAATCCAGTGCCGGGGCATGTTTTAACATTATATTCAGGAGCGTTATCTAACACTCTTTCGCCCGTTTTCAAATCCCACCAATGATGATACGTGATACTGTCAATGGAAGGTGTTAACCCGAATCTAAGACAAAGCAAAGCCGTAATCTCTACAATCGTTTCCTTTTGTTCTTTAGTCATGACGTCGTGACCAATATCAAAGTTACCAATATTTTCGATAGCGATTCCTGTAATGTTTGCCTTTATCCCAATTGAACCTTCGGGAGCGCTGTTAAATGGCCTCGAAACTGCTATTTTACCATCCGGAAAGGTAGTGATATTTTGTGCGATATTCTTCCATTTCCTTTCTCTAATATGAAAATTCTCCATACTCTTCAGCAATTTAAAATGATTGGAACCATAAAACTGCTTATAGGACGGTAACCACGTGTGATGATGTTGGATTAAAGTGATTTTTCGATTAAATTGATTGTGAAACAACCAATTTCTAAATTCCTCCTTCGTCATAAGAATATACTGTCCTTGGATGGTCATTCTTTTAGGTGGAATCATTAATTGCTGCCCTAAATATAGTTGATTTGTTGAAAGTCCATTTGTTGTCTTTATTGACTGTACTGAGGAATTATAGGCTGCTGAAATCATCCCAAGTGTATCCCCTGCAGCAACTTCATAAATAATCGGAACAAATAATTTCTGATTAACTAGTAATGTATCGGATAGCAATCCATTGGCACCTTTTAACTCTTCTATAGATGTACCGTATTTATTTGCAATTGCCGGTAAAGTATCTCCAGAAGTGACTGTATAAATATTACTGGGATTATTTCCGGCTGCATGAGCAAGAGAGCTATTTATGAGCAAATATAAAATCAAACAAAAAACAAGCACAAAAGTTTTATTCATTTTATTAGATCCTTTCATTCCGATATCACAATGTTCACTGCAACACACTGTTTTATTTTTCTAATCCGGAAATGAAATTATTCAAGGATATGGGGACAGACTGCTTGTCCCACTTGTTTTTCCCTAAAATCCAACAAAATAGAAGAGAAACAACGCAGTCTAACGGGTATTAACTGTATTGTTTATCATTTTAAGCTTTGGGGCATAAAGCCTAGCGAACAATATATTCTAACAATAGCTCTCCGTGTTCTTTGCGGCCGGTATCTTTAAAGCCGAATGACTGATAAAGACGTAAAGCAGCTGTATTTGATTCCTTTACCCCAAGAATGATGGTTTGGCTGCAATCAGGCAGGGCTGCTAAAAAATTCATCGTGTGTGCTAGAGCCAGCTTGCCATAGCCTTTTCCTTGCTGCGTTTGATCCATCATGAAACGGATAATCCAATAGGTCCCATCCTCAGGGTCCTTTCCATACATAAGGAATCCTATCATTCTATTATCTAAGTAAATGCCCATCGGTACAAAAGATGTCTCAAATTTTGATTCTGCCAATGAATAAACATTTGAGGCAATATATGATTTCTGGTGGGGTGCAACCTCTAACTGAATACATTCCTCCCAGTTCTCTTGCGTTATTCCTTTTAATGAAATAGACAAATTGATCATACTCCTTTTCATGTATTTTTTTACAAAAATGGTTTTTAGTGAATATTCTCATATTTTATCAAAAAATCTTTCAATAAAACTAGTGTTTAATCTCATTATTTGCGCTAAAACAAAAACGACTAAAAAAGTGATCTTTAGTCGTTTATGTTTTATTTTCATTAATTTTTTTAAATGATTTCATTTTTTGGGTATTTTATAATAAAATATAACTAATCAGTTGATAAGTAATGAAGGGATTAGCTAAAAATGGCTGCTAGAAGAAGTAATCAAAACGACTATACGACGCAAGAAACAAAACAATTAATCATTTATACCTCACAAAAATTATTTATGACGTACGGCTATCGTTCGGTAACTACTAGACAAATTGCTGAAGCGTGCGATGTCACTCAGCCGGCACTTTATTATCATTTCCCAAACAAACAAATGATTTATATTGAAGTGGTTCGATCGATCATGGATCGAACTAGGGCTGCTCTACATCATATTAATGAGCATCAAATCTCTTTTAGAGATCGTTTATTTCAAATTTCGATGTATATGTTAACGAACCATCAAGAGGATTTGTCACAGATGTTTCATGATATCGAGCATGAAATGAATGAGGAGTCACAGGGGTTAATCCGAAAGTGGTGGCTGGATAGTTATTTACATCCTGTTGTGGCGATGATTGAGGATGCAGTTAAACGTAGGGAAATCCGTGAACTGGATACTCTCAACAGCAGTGTAATGGAAATGGCTTATTTTATCCTTGATTTAATGAAATCATTCCTGCAGACCTCAATCTATAGGATTTCGAGTGAAGCAGAGAGGAAAAGAGAAGCTGAAAGAAAATCGAATTTAATTGTTACCATTATTATTGAAGGTTTAAGTGGCTAATAAAAAGAGCCACCTCTTTTTTGCTTATTACTTATCAACTGATAAGGAAGAGGGAGGGAGATGAAAAAACATGATCCGAAGCTTGGCCAAACGGTATGGAGCGTTTATAAGTGGAAGGAAAGGACGATGGATCACTTTATTTACTTGGGTGGTGCTCATTTTTGCATTGAATGGATTGTTGCCACAGGCGAATTCACAAAAGAACGAACGTGCTGACATTTTCTTAGAAGAAACAGATTCTACCAAGGCTAACGAAATTATCGATAGGGAATTTAGTACAAATAAAGGGACCCCAGCCTTACTAACGTGGTACAAGGCAAGTAGATTATCAGATGATGATCTTGCTTCTATCCAAGGGTTAACGAAAAAGCTTACAGATCAACCGATAAAAGGTACGATTGTTCCACCCTTTCATAACATTTCGCTTCCTGTTTTAAAAAGTCAAGTGTCAAAGGATGGAACAACCCTTGTTTTACCGATCGTCTTTGATAAAAACCTAGAAACAGCAGAGATATCAGCTCGCCTGGCAGAGATGAAGAAGACTGCAAAATCAATTTTTCCAAAAGATCCTTTTCGTATGAGTCTGAAGGATGAGGAGAGTTTGGTGGTAAGGGTAACGGGCCCAGCGGGGGTAGCAGTGGATGCCACCGAATTATTTAGTCAAGGGGACCTTTCGTTATTGATTGGTACGGTAATGATTGTTCTTCTCTTTTTACTGATTATTTATCGCTCACCCATTTTGGCGCTTATTCCCCTTGTTGGGGTTGGAATGGCATATATGCTGATTAGTCCCATTTTGGGCGTGTTAGGCAGTGAGGGTGTCATTGATTATGATGCACAAGCTATCTCGATAATGACCGTCTTGTTATTTGGTGCAGGGACGGATTATTGTTTATTTTTAATTGCACAATATCGTAAAAATTTGCGGGAGGTGGAAGATAAATTTACAGCAATTCGACGCGCTTTTTCACTTTCTTCGGGTGCGATATTTATGAGTGGACTAACCGTTGTCGCTTCCTTACTTGTATTACTAGCAGCAAATTATGGGTCTGTTCATCGATTTGCGATTCCCTTTAGTTTAGCCATCTTGATCATGATGGCCGCAAGTTTATCACTCATTCCAGCACTTCTAAGTATTCTTGGCAGAACTTCGTTTTATCCGTTTGTTCCACGGACTGAAGAAATGACGGTGAAATGGGCTGCTAAAAAAGGGAAAGTAGTTAAAGCTCCAAAGAACAAAGCGAATTTAGGAGAGTATGTTGGGAAAGTGGTCAGCTATAAGCCATGGAGAGTAGCGGCTATAACCCTTGTTATTTTAGGCATATTCGCTCTATTTTCAACAAAGATGGAAACAACGTATGACACCCTTTCATCCTTCCCAAAGGATATGCCGTCCCGTGAAGGTTTTGACCTTTTGTCAAAGAAATTTAATCCTGGTGAATTGGCCCCGGTTAGTGTAATTGTAAAAGGGAATGGTTCGGAAGCGAACTTGAAGGAGAAACTAGAGAATTTACCTTATGTGGCTGTGGTTTCGAATCCTGAGAAAGAGGAAAAGGACACTAGCATTGTCAAATACGAACTTGCCTTAAATATTAATCCCTATTCCAATGAAGCAATGGCCCATATACCAGAACTTAAAAAAGAAGTTCAGTCATTCATAAAGAAATCTGGTAGTGATGTCCGTGATGTATGGATTGGAGGAATGACCGCTGAACAGTATGATACAAGTCAAACAACGAAAGCTGATTCATCCCTGGTGATTCCACTTATTATTGGCCTGATTGCCATTTTACTTTTGCTCTATTTGCGTTCAATCACAGCTACTGTTTACTTAATTGCTACCGTCCTTTTGTCCTATTTTAGTGCGCTAGGCTTAGGATGGATCATTTTACATTATGGCTTTGGCGTTGAAGCCATTCAAGGATTTATACCGCTTTATGCGTTTGTTTTTATTGTAGCTCTCGGTGAGGATTATAATATTTTCATGATTTCGAGTATTTGGAGGAAAAGTAAGGAAATGCCGCTGAAAAGGGCAATCAAAGAAGGAGTCTCGGAAACAGGCGGCGTTATTACCTCTGCGGGGATAATCTTGGCTGCGACATTTACTGTTTTAACTACATTACCGATACAAGTTCTTGTCCACTTTGGTACGATCACAGCAATTGGCATCCTTTTAGATACATTTATTGTTAGACCGTTTTTGGTTCCTGCTCTTACCTCAATATTTGGACAGTGGGCTTTTTGGCCTTCAAAGAAAAGAATGGATGAGGTTAGGATTTTAAAGGAGAAAGAAGTAATCCGTAATTGATCAATAATGTGATAGGGCAGTCATAATGGCTGGCTGCCCTTCATTTCGTATTTACTATTGCTTTAGTTGATTCAATTCTTCCATACATTCTTGGACAAGAGTAACCGCCTGACTCATCGTTGCTCCGCCGCCAAAGGCTGCCGTCACCCCAACTGCTTCGTAAATTTCTTGTTCAGAACACCCTTGATCAAGACACCCTTTCACATGATAAATGATGCAATACTCATCCTGAGAGTGAAGGGCGATTCCAAGTGCAATCAGTTGTTTTTCTTTTTGAGATAGGACACCCTCTTTAAAACATTCCTCTGTAAAAGCATTATATTGTCTTGCGAGGTTGGGCATCTTTTTTGTGAATAATCCAAGACCCGCTTTATAGTGATGAAGCGCAGTCTCTGTGGAATTTCTCGATGCAGTATCCATATTCATTCCAACTCCATTCTAGTTTCATTACATCAACCATTAGTATTTGCCAAAAAGTACAGTTGGTACTCGTTTCTAATTTAACATCCATTAAATAAATTTCATTTGGGTTGCATTAAATCATATTTAAAGCAGAAAATAAAAAAAGGAGGTGTTGAATCTATGAGAACAATCCACAGAATTGCCTTAGTTCTAGTTATTATAGGTGCAATCAATTGGGGATTAATTGGTTTATTTAGATTCGATTTAGTTGCAGCTATTTTTGGTGGACAAGGTGCCTTTTTGTCAAGAGTAATCTATTCTCTTGTTGGATTAAGTGGCTTGATTTGTATAAGCCTGCTATTTATTCCAAGTCGGAATGAAGAGCATGAAGTAAATCGCCAAGGCACCGGAAACTTAAATTATGCTACTGAATTTGGTGAGGAAACCGATTTATCTAAATTAAAAAAGGATTAAAAAAACACTCAGATGACATAGTCATCTGAGTGTTTTTTTTGTTATGGATTCGATGTCCAATTCGTTTGAAAATATAGCAAAAAAAGTAAGTAATGATTAACGGCTGTATTGGTAAAACTACATTTGTGCTTCAGGAAAGGTGGCACTGTCAATGAATAAGTTTACCTATACACTAAGGAGGGCAACGATGGGAATTTTAAGCGGAAATCCTAAGGAAGAGCCTTTGCACTATGGTGAGGTTTTTGACCTTTGGGCCTCATTATTAGCGGGCAATGGTATGATTGCAGGTTATCAAACCATGATCAACCATGCAGGAGACGATGATTTAAAAAAGTTATTAGCAGAAGCCGTTGAATTATGCCAGCAGGAAAAGAAACAAGTGGAAGAGCTATTAAAGGAGAATGGGGTCGGTTTACCGCCAGCAGCACCGGAGCCGCCGCAAGCATGCTTGGAGGATATCCCGGTTGGGGCTAGAATTCCTGACCCAGCAATCGCTGCAACACTTTCAGTTGATATCGCAGCTGGATTAGTAGCATTTAGTCAAACGATGGGTAAATCACTCAGGGAAGATGTAGCTATGATGTATGGACAATTTCATTTGCAAAAAGCGGCACTCGGTTTAAAGGTCCTTCGATTAAATAAGGAAAAAGGCTGGCTGATTCCTCCTCCATTGCATCTTACCAAACATGGGGATTGTTAGAAAACATATTGATAAAAATCAACAAAAAGACAAGTTTCATTTTAACGGCTTCCATTCCCTATCCCAAACATTAAAAATGTAAAGAAAAATGACTATCAAAAGTATATCATTTGATAGTCATTTTTTGTTGATATCTATATTAGGAAAAGTAGGGCTGTTTGATTTGAATTTAAACAAACGGACAGGATAGTTGGTATATAAGAATATTTTAATGGAAAACCTAATCAAAAAAAACGAGGAATAGGGGATTGCTGATGGATACTAAAAACCCAATGGATATATTAAAACCAATTAATTTAAGTACAAAAGAATTTGACGAAACTCAACCTTTAACATCAGTTGAAATGGGTAAACTTTGGGCTACATATTTTGGAAACAGTATGACCAGTCAAATCTTGAGTTATTTTCTTCAACATTGCGAAGATGAATATATTAGGACGTTATTGGAAAATGGATTAGCCATAAGTAAGGATTTTATGCAGAGGATAGAAGGATTTTTTATAAAGGAGAATTTTCCTATACCTAGGGGATTTTCCAAAGAAGATGTAAATCTTGGTGCCCCGCGTTTATATGAGGACGAATTTTACGTGCATTATTTAAAATATGCAGCTAAGGCGGGGCTTAGCATATACGCAATCGCAGTTCCATTGATAATGAGGGAGGATATAAAGGAATTTTTTATTTATTGCAATCAATGCACGACCATCCTTTTAGGGCAGATTAATAAGGTTCTAGTTGAAAAAAAATTAATTGCAAAACCTCCTATGATCCCAACACCAAATGGCAATGACTTTATTAGAAAGCAAAGTTACTTAAATGGTTTTGTTGGAGATATCAGACCATTACACGCATTAGAAATTACCCACCTTTACGATAACATTGAGAATAACACAACAAGTAAAGCTTTGTTATTGGGCTTTTACCAGACAGTTAAGGATGAAAAGATAAAAGCTTTGTTTAAACGGGGTTTGGACATGACTGATAAAGTTGTTAAGCAATACATGGAAAAACTTCACATTGAAAGCTTGCCATCACCATCATACATAGACCATTTAGTTACAACGTCTGCATATCCACCTTTTTCCGATAAAATTATGCTATTTCATAAAGTGGATATGTTCGCGATGAAGATCAGGTCGTTTGGAAACTCACTTGCGGTAAACGGAAGAAGAGATATAGCAATGTTATATGGAAGAACTCTCATAAACATTGGCTTATTTGTCGATGACGGAGCGAATATCTTAATGGAAAAAGGGTGGATGGAATCACCGCCAAAAGCATTTGACAGAGCTTAACTGTATGTAATTTGTATCTGTTTTCAATAGCAAAAACGAATTGTTTAAAATTGATCAAAATGTAAGGGGAACCATGATGAAGATTCGTTTTGGATATGTGGCCAATGCACTAGGTCTATGGGATGCCAGCCCTTCCAAAGCTTTAACCTTTGCTCGTTATTCTCGACTGCCAAAAAACGAGCGAACCGAGAAGCTCAAATCGGTAACGGCACAAAATTTACACCATACAAAAAGAATTTTGCATTATAATATCGCGCACGAAATCAACTTATACCGTTTTTCAAGCTCTTTGGTCCCCTTAGCAACCCATCCGGAAGTGATGTGGGATTTCATTACTCCTTTCAAATCGGATTGGGAAGAGCTTGGACAATTGATCCAACAATTTCAGCTTCGTCCGAGTTTTCATCCTAATCAATTTACCCTTTTTACGAGTCCTCGCACAGAAGTGACCATGAATGCTGTGAAGGATATGGAATTCCATTATAAGATGCTCGAGGCAATGAAGGCATTGAAGAGAGGGATTATCAATATTCATATTGGCGGCGCCTACGGTGATAAAAATACATCATTAGAACGTTTTCATCAAAATATTAAAAAATTACCAAACGAAATAAAAAAGCAAATGACGCTGGAAAACGATGATAAAACCTATAATGTAGAAGAAACCTTGGTTACTTGTGAAAAAGAAAAGATACCGATGATTCTTGATTATCACCACTATATGGCGAATAAGGGGGGAGTTGACCTTTCGCTTTTTTTACATCGGATCTTTAACACATGGAATACGATTCCAAAGGTTCATATTTCCTCGCCAAAATCAGATCAAGCCTATCGTTCACATGCAGATTTTGTCTCTTTAGACTTCATCCTTCCTTTTTTGAAAATGGCAAAAGGGCTTAATCAAGACTTTGATATTATGATTGAAGCGAAAAAGAAGAACCTTGCGATGTTGCAACTTATCGAAGAAATCGCCTCGATTCGCGGAGTCAAACGTCTATCTGGAGGTGAGGTGGAATGGTGAATAAAAAGACCAGGGAATGTGGTGGAAAAATGATAAAAAAGCACCTGACTCACAGGTGCTTCCCGTTAATTTTTTTCAAGTAAGCATTATTAGGAACTTAATAGGTATCCATTAATTGAACTAAACACTTGTTGAATGGCCTCATTACCGGCTTTCTCCCATCTGCTTTTATCATAAATGTAGCCGTCTTTATCCAATGGCGGTTGAAATTGCTCAAGCCCTGTGGTAGCAGTTACGAAGGAGTTTTCATCATGATCTAATCCAATATTGACGACATGCTTGATGACAAAGGGTGTTCCAAACTCAATCAACGCATTCGTATGATCTAAAGCACCATCTAAAACATATATGGGAACTCTTAGATAAATAGACTCTCCGCCATCACGATATAACAATGCATCAAATTTCCCTTGGTCATAATCAAAATTACTGCAAAAACTACATCCCATTGAATGAAAGATATCGCGAACTGCCCCAAAATAAGCCCTTTTTCCCTCAATTTCTGTTTGCAACGTAATCATATTCATTTCACTCCTATATTCAAAAGGTTTGTTACTATTCTTTACTAGATTTTTAAAAAAATACTTACCTCCAATAAGGAATTGGAAAATGATATTTTCTCTTTTTTATATGGCTTCGAATAACTTATGCGATGTAACAAATCCTAATGAACAAAGGAGGTGTTACTATTGTCAAATCAGCAAAGAACAAACCGTGATAATCAAAAAGGACAATTCGGCAATCAACCCGGTTCAGGATCAAAGTACCATGAGGAACATGCAGGGAAGGTCACTGGCTATGGTCAACCGGACCCGAGCGTAGAGGGGTTGACAAATAGTTCGGACAAACCTACTTTATAATCCTAATTTAGATGCCCGATAGGGGTGTTTTTTTCAGAAAAAAATAGGAAGGTGAAGGTATGGAAATAAATCAAGAGTATACCTCCTATAATCCGGGAGACGTTGTATACGTCTTTTATCGAAATCCTCATATACAAAATGTTGCAAATATACAGGAAGCCGCTGTTGTGAAAAATCCTGAGAATCCCAATGAATTGGCTATTTTTCTGTATGAAACTTATTATCCCTTAACAAACGAAATGGCTGTTTACTCTAGCGAAGCCGATGCCTTAAACGCCTTTGAACAGTATTTTGGGAATGAATAGAATGGGGATAACTACATGAATAAACCATTTACGCCCCAGCTTGTTTTCTTTGAACCCAAAGCTTTGGAATATCCGCTAGGTCAGGAGCTGAAAGAAAAATTCGAGAAAATGGATGTGGAAATTCGCTATACCACCTCACATAATCAAGTCAGAAATCTTCCTGGTGATACTGATTTTCAACGGTACAGGATTGCAAAGTCAACACTCGTAGTCGGCATCAGAAAAACTCTTAAGTTCGATACATCCAAACCTTCTGCGGAATATGCGATTCCTTTTGCGACAGGCTGTATGGGGCATTGTCATTATTGTTACTTGCAGACAACAATGGGGTCAAAACCTTATATTCGTACCTACGTCAATGTGGATGAGATTTTGGAAGCAGCCGATCAGTATATGGAGGAACGTGCCCCTGAAATTACACGGTTTGAAGCTTCATGTACTTCGGATATTGTTGGCCTCGATCATCTGACGCATACGTTAAAGCGGGCGATCGAACACTTTGGGAAAACGGATCTTGGCAGGCTGCGTTTTGTGACAAAATTTCATTATGTCGACCATTTACTTGATGCAAAACATAATGGAAAAACAAGATTTCGCTTTAGTGTCAATGCGGATTATGTGATTAAAAATTTTGAACCTGGTACCTCACCATTAGCTAAACGAATCGAAGCAGCTGGTAAAGTAGCAAGAGCAGGTTATCCTCTTGGATTCATCGTTGCCCCCATTTACCTTCATGAAGGCTGGGAGGAAGGCTACTATCATATGTTTGAGCGCCTTGATGCCGAGTTACCGATGGAAGCAAGGAAGGATATCACGTTTGAGTTCATTCAACATAGATTCACCAAACCTGCAAAGAGAGTGATTGAAAAAAATTATCCAATGACGAAATTAGAATTGGATGAGTCAGCTAGAAGATATAAATGGGGGAAATACGGTATCGGCAAATATATTTATCAAAAAGAGGAAGAAGAGGAGATAAAAAATCACCTTTATTCCTATATGGAAAAGTTTTTTCCGCATGCCAAATTGGAATACTTCACTTGATAGTTTAATCAGTAAGATCCTTTTTGTTATTCATAAAATATAAAAAGCCATCCTTTTAAAAAAATGAATGGCTTTTTTAAATTTTTTAGAAATTTTTCTTACAATATCTAAAACTTTACTATACTTCTTTTGCCATTTCTTTTCTATTAGGAGCAAGCGGCGGTTGTTCTAACCATTTATTCTGTACCATTAAATTAAACCATTTTTTTGTTATCATAAGATTTTTTAGAATGGTACCCTCATAAGCGGTTACAAGGTCTGTTCGCATGGCTGATGCTAGACCTACCCCATGATAGTTTTGTGCTGCCTGGAACAAGAAACCAATATGGTACAACATTAACTTATCGGAAAAAGGAGAGTCCGTTGAATTGGTCACTTCAGTTTCCCATGATTTTGGAACTGGCAGGTTATCCGTTTGCATTATTTTTGAAAACGTTTTTATTTGACCATCTGCGGTGTTCTGGGAATCCGTTAAGAACTTTCTTACTTCTTTTGTTTGAGCGACTTGACTGAATGCAATAGATAGGGTTTTCGCCATAATGCTTTTTTTTAGGTTGAAAGAAATACTAATGATTTCTGTCGCTGCTAATTTTCTACCCTTTCCGAAAAATCCATCCGTGAAATCTTTGCTGGAAACTAATTCAGGGTTCTTAGCTGGATAAAATAAAGGGTCTCTCTGAAAATTTCCTTTCTCTAGCAATAACTCTATGGTTAGATGATACATCCTTTTTGCTTCATCATCGCAGGAATCGTAAAAGCCCCTTAAGTCTTTTCTAACAGAAACAGCTAATGCAGTGCTGTGGCCAAGCAACCCATGTAATGTCATGATATGTAAATAATTCAAGCAAAATATATCCGTGAACAATCTCTGTTTTCCTTTAAAGAGGTCAGATTCTGTAAATCCAATTGGAACTGGAAATCCCTCATTCTCGATAAACGTTACGATTTGTTGCTTTTGATTTCCGAACGTCTTAATAGCATCCTCAAAAATGGCTTTAATTTGTTCGTCCTCAATAATAGTGACCATATATCTATTTACCACATCTGTCATTGTTCCGTTTACATACTCTCCCCACAATGTTCCTATTTCGGAAGATGTGAGTTTTAAATTATTCTCATCCACATTATCACCTCTTGACTATTATTTACCAATTCGGAAAATGTTATGAATTTCTATGAATAACAAGAGAAATTTCTCTGGATTTTACTAAGAAAGATTGATTAAAATGGTCGGAACTTACCATTACACAAAAAAAGGCATGCTAAGTTCTGCGCTCACCCTTTTCTCCAATAACGTGAAATAGACAATACTTGTGGATTACTCGATTCTTAAGCTAAAGCTGGCATTCTTAAAAAAACTTTTAATCTGTAGGTTGTATTACTAATTACAAATGCAACTCTAATACCCAAAATAATTATGCTTGAGAGTATGCTAAAAAGAATGTCCAAAGTATATCCCTCCACATTGTAGTTTAGTGTTAATGGATAACACTATGGTTAGTTTTAATCTGAGAGAGAAATTTATACTTATTTCGAGTTACCGGTCATGAGGACAAAAATCGGAAAAAAAGTGCCAAACTTGTCCATATAAAGCGATAATGAAGCCCAAAAACAGTTTTTGGTTCATATATTTAATCGTCTTACATACATTTAATGTAGAGTGTCCTATCAACGGGGCCATCTCTGTATAAAATCGGTACAAGCTGTTTGATCAAAATGGAAAATATATACCTGTTCTTTTACCTTCTTATCTCGATTCCACGGATAAAAGGGAAGTACTTAAATGGAAAGGGGACACATGCGGATGCAGCTCCTACAAGAAATAATAAATAGTTATAGTACATTTTTTTCACTGGAGACATTAGAGAAGGTAGTGTCGGATCCTGCGAGCTGGGGAATAATTGGTACCCTTATTATTCTTGAAGGATTATTATCTGCTGATAATGCCCTTGTTTTGGCGGTAATGGTGAAACATCTGCCAACGGAACAACGAAAGAAAGCCTTGTTTTATGGAATTTTTGGCGCCTATTTTTTCCGGGTTGTGGCTATTGGATTAGGGGTTTCCTTAATCACCATTCCGTGGATCAAAATTGTATGCGGGCACTATCTTCTATGGATTGTCTTCCAAAACTTTTTTCAAAAAAACGAAGAGGAAGATGGGGTTCAAAATAAAAAGATGGGATTCTGGAGAACCGTTTTAACCGTTGAGCTGATGGACATTGCTTTCAGTTTTGACAGTGTGATTGCGGCATTTGGCGTTTCAAATCAGGTTTGGGTTTTGTTCTTGGGAGGAGTGCTTGGAATCTTAATGATGCGCGGGGTAGCTCAGTTATTCCTGGTATTGATTGAAAAAGTTCCTGAATTTGAAATAACCGCGTTTATCCTAATTGCGATAATAGGAGTAAAAATGATTATTTCTGCATTTGGATTCCATATGAATGAAGTTCTATTTTTTAGTATTTTAATCGCTATATTCTTAGGTACATTCATCGTCCATTTATTTAGGAATCATTCAGGAAATGAACCAACAATGTAACATTTTTTTAGGGGAAGGACAAATCGTTCTTTCTTTTTTCTAGTGTCAACTTCTTAATGAAGGGGGTAAGAATCTATCCGTGTTGCCGCACTTCATGGTAAAATTGGTTATTATGATTTAAAAGGGGGAAACCATTGTGCAACAAGAGGGCTATATTGAGGTAACTGGAGGCCAGGTCGCGTATCAACTTTATAATCCACAGGCAATTGGAACACCTGTGATAATTTTACACGGGGGACCTGGTTCGTCTTGCTACTCGCTGCAAGGGTTAAAAGCGCTATCTGAGGACCGCCCGGTTATTCTCTATGATCAATTAGGATGCGGTAAATCGGACAGGCCGACAGACACATCTCTTTGGCGGCTTGATCGATTTGTAGAGGAATTAGCACAGGTTAGAAAAGCATTGAATCTTGATGAAGTACATATTTTAGGCCATTCATGGGGGACTACGCTTGCAGCTGCTTACTGCTTAACGAAACCAAGCGGTGTGAAAAGTGTTATATTCTCAAGTCCCTGCCTTAGCGCCCCTTTATGGGAACAAGACCAAAAACGCAATCTGCAGAAGCTGCCGGCGGAAACACAAGAAATAATCAAACGTTGTGAAGAGGATGGTACAACCGATTCTGAGGAATTTAAAGCGGCAATTGAAGTATTTAACAAACACTTCGTTTGCAGAATCCCAAAACCGGAACATTTATCACAGGGCTCACATTATCGCAACCCAGAAATTTATAATATCATGTGGGGTCCGTCTGAATTCACAGTGCTTGGCAATCTGAAAGAATTCGATTGTACTTCTCAGTTAAAGGAAATTAGCTGCCCAACTCTATACACATGCGGGCGTTTTGATGAGGCAACCCCGGAAACTACCCAATATTACAGCAGTTTAACACCTGATGCGAACTTCCATGTGTTTGAGAATAGCGCCCATTTACCATATATCGAGGAACCGGAAGCGTATTTGCAGGTGATAGGCAGCTTTTTGAGAGAAATTGATTCCTTTTAATCTCAACTAAAAAAATCCACCCTTGAGGTGGATTTTTTCAGTAATCTTGGCGGCCATCCCTTAATAAAAATTAGCAGCAAGGGTGATGCATCGGAAAACAGCATGGGTTGTAAGCGGGCGGGCAGCACGGATTATACATTGGCGGCGGGCAGCATGGATCATACATTGGCGGACAGCATGGATTATACATCGGCGGCGGACAGCACGGGTCATACATTGGATAACAACAAGGATTTTGAACTGGATAACAACTCGGCTGCGGATAAACTTGTGGTGCGATATAAGGGATATTTGGGACATTAGCTGGGAAAACAGGTTGGTTTGGCATGATATTAGCAGATGGCTGGTTTGGCATAATATTGGAACTTACAATCGGCTTGTTTGGCAGGGCATTAGGACTTCCATAGTGCTTTTTTTCCATGATTGATCTCTCCTCATCCATTTTTCATACAAGATAGTCTATGTGTCTATAAACAAGAGTGTATAGACACATCCCCATTCAAACCTCGTCAAATCCAGAATACATTTTTTTCATCATTTTTCCCATAAAATTTCAGAATCATCTAAATTAGTGAAGGAAAAAGCAGAAATTAGTCGAATTAATACTAGTAAATATGCCCATTTCGAGGACAAAAAAATGAATATATTCGGACAAGTTATACTCGTGTTAATTTCCATCCTATTTACCACCTATCAGCACTTCATCCATAATGAGCCCTTTTTTACGTTAGACTTTGTTTTTTTCACCGTAATAGCCTGGATTGTTGGCTGGCAATATGATAAAGCGCGATTTTATGAAAAAAATGCGCGTGCAAGTGAAGACAGCTATAAACAATTAATAGATTCATTGCCTGATCCCGTTTATGTTACAGGGGAGCATCGGCTGCTTTATGCAAATCATGCGGCTGTTTCCATGATTGGTGCTACAAAAAAAGAGGATGTAATCGGTAGATTTATTACTGATTTTATTGTTCCTGAGTATGAAAATCGTTTAATGGAACGATTTAAGCAGATAAAGAAAGCGAAACAGCCGATAAATACCATTGAATACAAAGCAAAGCGTTTGGATGGAACATTGTTTTTCTTCGAAGTTTCATCGTTGTCTATCGTTTTTGGCGGAAAAGCGGCGGTGCTTTCTATGGGGAAGGATGTTACGGAAAAAAAAGAACAAACGAGCCAGCTGTTACAAAAGTCTGAAAAACTGGCCTTGCTCGGTCAAATGGCTGCCGGGATTGCCCATGAAATCCGGAATCCCCTTACATCGATAAAAGGATTTATTCAGTTGTTCAAGTCCGACCATCTGCAAGATGAATACTATGATATTGTGTTATCAGAGCTTGATCGAATCAACGAAATAGTAGGTGAATTCCTAGTTCTCGCCAAACCGTCGGCAGCTGTATTAGTAGAAAAAGATGTAAAGGTATTAATAAAAGAGGTGGTAACGTTTTTTAATAGTCAATCCATTTTGAAAAATATCCAGATTTTTGTCGAATATGAAAGTGATTTGCCAATGATTAGCTGCGAAGAAAATCAGTTAAAGCAGGTTTTTCTCAACCTCCTTAAGAATGCTATGGAAGCCATGCCGTTTGGTGGAACTATTGAGGTTAAAGTAATGGCGAAAGGCGATGATCATGTTTCTATCCAGATTGTCGATCATGGTGTTGGGATACCGGAGGATCGGATTTCCACACTTGGAGAGCCTTTTTATACTACTAAGGAAAAGGGGACTGGCCTCGGGTTGATGACCTGCTTTAAAATTATCGAAAGTCATAACGGAAAGCTCACCTTTCAAAGTAAGGAAAAAGTGGGAACCACTGTTGAAATCATCTTACCGACGATTACGCAGCAGTTATTGAGTACGGAAATAAGTTATAATCATTAATTGGAAATAATATTCCATTGTCCACTACTAAACTATTACTATATGATTATTCTAGCAACGGATACAATTAATAGTTTTGGAGGGGAAACATAGAGTGAGAAAAATTCTGCTTACAGTCGCAGCTTTTGCCTTACTTATTTCTTTACTACCTGCTGGTCATGGTTTTGCACTTCAGCCTGAGCCACTCATCAAAGTGAAGTTGATTAATTTTTTGGGAAACAAAACGGAAATCAGCTTGAAACCGAATGGGGATTATCTAACGAATGATCCGAATTTTATCTTACAATCAGGCAGCACCTACCTATTAAAACAGGTAAATGAAAAACTATCACTTTATAAGGATGGAAGCTTTCTGAATTCATTTGAAACCTTTTCTGTCCTGCCTCAAAAAGCAAATTCCCAACTTTCAATTAATAATCGTTTGTACCTTGGCAGCTTTGATTTTTCCATCGAAAACAAGCAATTTGTCAGACCAGTTAATTCTATTTTGATGGAAGATTATTTAAAAGGCGTTGTTCCAATTGAAATGTATCCTTCCTTGAATATTGAAGCCTTAAAAACTCAAGCGGTAGCCGCAAGGACATACGCGCTGGGTTATCTTAATCGCGGTGTGATCGATGATACAATTTCCTATCAGGTGTACGGCGGTTATAATTGGACGCTAACGACGACAAAAGCAGTTGATGAAACGAAAGGACAGGCTGCCCAAGTTAATGGCCGCCTTATCGATGCTGTTTATTCGGCCAGCAATGGCGGAATCACTGAAAGCAATGCTAACGCCTGGGGATCTCCAGCCGTTCCTTATTTATCAATAAAAAATGATACCTATGACCCCAAGGTGGGTTGGGACTTTTCCTTCCGTAAAACTCAAATTGATCTTACTTCAAAGGATTTATCAAAGTCGGCCGAATGGTGGTCCGCAACCAATGAAACGGACGTAACGATAACCACTAATATTAAATTATGGTTAAGCAATAACGGTTATACAAGCAAAGACATTAAAATTGTTTCCATTTCTGATTTTTCGCTTCATAGTCCTGGTTCTGGCGGTCGTGTCAGTAAAGGAAGCATAACGATAGATTTTTTAGAAAAAGATAAAGTCGATGCAGCGGGGAATATAGTACCGCAGCGTGTTGTTTTTTCAAATGTGAATGCCTCCACCTTAAGAGCGATGATTGGAAACCGTGTGATGTTGAGCTATTTAGTTGATAAAATCGATGCGGACGGGAATAGTGTTACTGTTAAGGGATTTGGTGATGGTCATGGTGTCGGCATGAGTCAATGGGGTGCCAAATACATGGCCGATGCCGGGAAAACGTATGAAGAAATTTTAAAGTTTTATTATACAGGGATTACGCTTGTTAACATGTATGATGCTACCTCTCAAAGTGTAAGTGCGCCAACTTCACAAAGTGATAGTCCAGCAACTACTGTGCCACCTTCTCAAAGTGTAAGTCCAGCAACTGTAGCAAAAACCGGCTGGGTAAAAGAGAACGGAAAGTGGTTCTACCTCAAATCAGGCGGTGTTAGGACGACTGGCTGGCTGAAAGATGCTAACAAATGGTATTATTTAAACAAAAATGGTGAAATGCTAACAGGCTGGCTGAAAGACGCTAATAAATGGTATTATTTAAACCAAAGTGGAGCAATGCTGACTGGCTGGCAAAAGGTCAGTGGAAAGTGGTATTATTTACAGCCAAGCGGAGCCATGGCAACCGGCTGGTTGATGGATAAAGGAACATGGTACTATCTTACTTCTTCAGGTGCGATGGCAACCGGCTGGATTACGGTAAGTGGCAAACGATACTATTTGACCGCTAATGGTGTCATGGTGACAAACCGGCAATGGATTAGTGGAAAATGGTATCAATTTCATGCGAGTGGTTATTTAATAAAATAAGAAAAGATCCTCTGTAGGAAAATTGCCTTTTCGGGGGCTCCGACGTATTGTTGGAGCCTATTCGTTTTTTCTAAAAGGCTTTGTTAAAGAATATTGTTGATTTTGATCACAATGTTGATTGGAGTGGAAGGCGCGAGACTCCTGCGGGAGCAGCGGGACAGGTGAGACCCCGCAGGCGCTTTAGCGCCGAGGAGGCTCACCGCCCGCCCCGCGAACCGCTCGCGCCTGGAACGGAAATCAACATTCACTTTTAACACCACCTTCTAAAAAATAGTTAGGTTCATAATGTTGCATTTTGTTATAATAGTAGAAGTGAAATAATGAATGTAAAAAAGAGGAAATATTTTATTAGGGGTATTTATTTAGGAGGCAAGTATGGGGAAGAATAGATTTGTATTTTGGGCGTTAGTGATTACCACCCTTATTTCAGCGTTGGATGCAAATATAATGCAAACCGCAAGTCCGACGATTGTCAAACAGCTTGGCGGTATGGAGCTGTTTGCCTGGATTTTTGTTGTTTATATGTTAGCAAGTACGGTTACGGTTCCGCTTTACGGGAAATTATCGGATATGTACGGAAGGAAAAGATTACTAATTATCGCCGTTGGAATCTTTACAATCGGTTCGGTTCTTTGCGGAATGGCGAATTCGATGGTTATGCTCGTAGTTTTTCGGGGTGTGCAAGGCCTAGGGGCTGGCGGTATGATTCCGCTTTCGATGATCATCGTTGGTGACCTGTTTACCATTGAAAAGCGGGGCAGGATCCAAGCGGTTTTCAGCACCATTTGGGCGCTTTCTTCGATTGTTGGTCCTGTATTAGGCTCGTTTTTCGTCGAGGCCTTGACATGGAGATGGATTTTCTTTATCAACATTCCTATCGGCATTGCCACAGTGCTTTGCTTGCTTCCATATAAGGAACAAATTGAATTTAAAAAGACCCATATCGACTTTAAAGGTTTCTTCCTTTTCGGTGCATCGATTACGTTGTTATTGTTAGCGACAAATATGAGTAATCCGCTATGGTACGTTATTATCGGAGTTATTGGATTGATTGTATTTGCCTTAGTGGAAAGGAAAGAAGCACATCCTTTTCTACCTGTTGCTTTATTTAAGAACAAAGGGTTATTTTCGACTAACTTGTTCATGCTGGTGTACTGCCTTTCTTTTTTCGGGACATCGAACTTTATCCCATTGTTTCTGCAGGAAGGCGCGCATATGAGTATTTATAAAAGCGGTCTGATCCTGTTAAGTATTGCGGTAGGTTGGATGTTTGGCAGTACTCCTGCTGGAAATTGGATTATCCGCTTCGGCTACAGGCCTTTATTTATTACTGGAAGTTTTATTACCGCCCTATCAGGATTGGCACTATTTTTATTTATTAAAGATTTATCTTATACGAATTTGTTTATCATTCTGACCATCCAGGGTGTTTCCTTTGGTTTATTATTTGCGGTGGGTACGATAGCTTCTCAAGAATTTGCCGATCCTTCTATCAAAGGGGTGTCGACGTCACTGCAAATGTTCTTAAGAAATATTGGCACATCCATCGGTGTTACGGTAATGGGGCTGCTTATTAACCAAGCAGCAAACATAGTCGTCGGTATGCAAAACGTGTTTCTTTATGCCCTTTGCTTAAGTTTAATTACGGTCGTGTTGAGTTTTCTCATCCCTTCAAAAACAGGTGCATTGAGTGAGGGCAAATCTAATAATTAATAATAAAAAGACCGGACAATTGTTCGGTCTTTTTATTTGGTGCCTGACACCATTAATAGTGCTTATCCATGCAAAAAGATGAGGCATTTGAGAATACTAATGTTATATCAACGGTTCTCTAAGAAAGAGGTTTGAGATTTGGGTAAAAAAAGTCACACGTCACCGCTATTCAAGCTGGTAAAGCAGGCATTAGAAATTAAAAAGAATCCTTTTCCATGGACAAAGGCGATTTGCGCTGGGTTTTGTGCGGCAATCCCGGCCCTCATTGGGTTGCTTAACGGTAATTTAGCGTATGGAATGCAGGCAGGGATTGGAGGTTTTACCTATCTTTATGTCTTTAATGAGCCATATGCTCAGAGGGCGAAAAAACTCTTTGGTGTGATGATGGGACTGAGCCTCTTAGTGGGTATTGGGACAATCCTGGCCCCTTATCCACTTTTATCAGCCCTAATGGTCGGAGTGATTGGAGCGGTAGGGACATTTATTTTTGGGGCATTAAAAATTCCAGGGCCAGCAGCGGTGTTTTTTGTTTTATGTTTTTCCATGACCTCAGGAATGCCGATTGATCCTGCCCTTGCTCCATTGAGAGCGGGTCTCGTTTTAATGGGCGGGCTGCTTTCATGGGTAATTGGCATGGCAGGTTGGCTTTATCATCCACATGCACCTGAAATGAGAGCTGTAAAAAAAGTATATTTAGAACTAGCATGCTTCTTAGATTCCATCGGGACAGAAAACTATGATCAAGCAAGGCATCGAACCGTGATGAAGATGAAGGATACGGATGATATTCTGTTATCTGGTTATATTTCATGGCGAAGTTCTGATCTATTCAACCGGTTAATCATGTTAAATAATCATGCCAATACTATATTTATGCATGTAATGGATCGTTTTTCAGACCAAAGCGGAAGGCTGCCCCCTGAAATAGCAGCAGCGGTCAGGGGGATTGTCCATTCAATCGATCATAAAATGAACACGCGCTTAAATATTCGCCTGCCTGAAGAAATGAATGAAGACATTGACCTATTGTTTCGCAAAATCTTTGATGCCGATGCCATAATGAATGAGCCTGTTTCGAAAATCATTCAAGAAATTACCATCTTTAAGCGTCCATTAACCACTCTATTCGGTGGTGCTTTTGACAAAAACTCGATTGTCTTTCTCTCTGCCGTTCGTTATGGCGGAATCCTTACGGTTGCGGCGATTGTTGCGTATTCTTTTGATTTTTACCGATCCTATTGGATCCCGTTATCCTGTGCGGCAGTGATGCTGGGGTCCACCATTATGTCAACCTTTCATCGCGCCATACAGAGAACCTTAGGGACAATCATTGGAATTCTGGCTGCAAGTATCATTCTTTCGGCAAAACCCCAAGGAATTTTACTTGTGTTAATCATCTTTTCACTGACTACCTTGACAGAGCTTTATATTGTTAGGAATTACGCAATAGCTGCGATGTTCATCACGCCCAATGCATTATTAATAGCTGAAAGCTCGACACACTTACATAAGTTGTCCATTTTTGCAACAGCAAGAATAACAGACGTGTTAATTGGCTGCTTTATTGGCTTGATTGGTACCTATTTGATTGGAAGAAGGTCAGCTTCAAGCAGGCTGCCACATGCCATGGCTAAAACAATTCGCAGCCAGATGCAGTATTTCCAGGTGTTATTTTCGGCTCAAAGCAAAGGCTATTCTTTAGGTGAAATCCCGGCACAAAGCAAAATGCACACGAATTTAGATAATTTAAAAATTATCTATACAACAGCATTAGGGGAAATTCCAAACAATAAATCTGCGTTAGGGGAACTATGGCCAGCCATTTTTTCAATGGAACAGTTGCGATTTCATCTAGATGCATGTTTAAAAACGAAGGACCGGCCAATCCTTCCAGATGAAAGCCTCGCCCAAGTATTATTCGTCTTTGAATCTATGGCAAGCGCAGTTGAACATAAACAAACTGTAGTAAGAAAGAAGATACCAGAAATAAAGGGATTCTCAAAAATTCAAAAAGAAATCGCAGACTTGCAAAACGCTTTGGGGGAAAAACAATTCAATAAATAGTAGAATAGAAACAGTTTCCATGACATTTAATGGTGTTGGAATGAGGACTGAGGTGAATTGGTTGGAGGACCATGGATTAGATTTTTTTCTTGAGCTTAAAAGGATTGAATATGGAGCGCCAAAGGTAAATAGAGGTGTTCAAATTGTATTTGTTATAAATGGGATACTAACAGTAGAAACGAATAGCCGCTTTTATTCTTTAACTGAAAATGATTTACTTCTTCTTAATCGAAATCAGCTTTATCAATTGCATGGCACGAATGATAATTGTGTGTTGCTGTTGACGATTACGGACGCCTTTATCGATCGCTATTATCCAGACTATCACAGGCGTCGGTTTCAATGCTTTTCACGAGAGATCGAAATGGGCCGGGAGTTAAAGATTGACAAAATCAGGCGATTGCTTGCGGAAATGATGATTACCTATTTAAGGAGGGATGAAAGCTATAAGCTTGAAATTCAAGGAACCATCTGTCAAATTCTGTTGATCCTTATTCGTAATTTTAGTGGTGAAGGTACCGCTTTCGAAAAAATCGATGCAGATGATCAGCGGTTAACGCAAATCATTGACTATATGGAAAGAAACTATGAACAACAAATTACCTTGGAAGAAATGGCACAAAAGACCTTTCTTTCAACAGGCTATTTATCGCGCTATTTTAAACAAAAGATGGGAATGGGTTTCAGCCGATTTTTAATGAATATTAGGCTGAAACACGGTGTAAAAGACTTACTTTATACAACGGATTCGATTTCGCAAATAGCGATGAAAAATGGATTTCCAAACACAAAATCATTTACAAACCTGTTTAAAGAAGTATATAGTGTAACGCCGCATGAATATCGAGAAACTCATTCCCCCGAACAACTAGTGGATTCCATCCACAGCTATCATTTGCACGATTCAGAAACACTGATGAAGACTCCGGAAGTTTTGACTAAATTAGGGATGATCTTAACGGCTAGTGACAAAATGTATGTCAATACAGAAACACGCTATGAAGAATTGGCGATTGAACTTATTCATGATAAAAAGGGATCGGTCAACCTTCCTGAAAACATCCTGATCATTGGGGAATTAAAGGAATTATTAAAAGAAGATGTGCGTTCGCAAGTGTTGATGGTGAAAGAAGATTTGGGATTATGCTTTATTGGAATCCGCCATTTGGTTAGCGGGGCGACCATCCTTCCTGCTATAGAAACAGATGAACGGTTTGCCACCACCTCACCTTACTTTAACACGGATGGTGCGTTAAATTTTATGAAAAAAAATAATCTCTCCTTGTTTGTAAGGGTAGATTATAAAGAAATTTCCATTGACGAAGACCAGTACTTCAGTAAACTAACGAAGTTTTTAAAACACTGTTTGCAGGTTTATGGAGAAATTTACTTAAACTCATGGCATTTCATGTTTAATGAGCCCTTTTATACAGCGGTGAAGGCTAAGGACTTACAGCGGGTCTATCTAAAACTATATCGTCTCCTTAAACAGCATGTTCCTGGAATTCAGGTCGGTGTATTTCTGCCATTTTCTTTTCATGACGAAAAAATTCCGAAAGAGCATGAATGGCAGTTAGAAGAAAGGGGCCGGATTGATTTTATTGGCTACCATGCGAACCAAAATGAAGTGATTGATTTTAACGAAATGGGCGATGTTCGCTTTTCATTAGCAAAGGATTACATAAAGGAGAAAACAAACAAGATAAAAGGATTTTTAAAGCAGCATCAAATCGATAAACCATTTTTTCTCGTATCGTGGAATACACTTTCCGGAAATACCCGGTACACAAATGGCACGTTTTTCCGCGGTGCCTTAGTACTAAAAAATGCTTTAGATTTAGCAAATGAGATTCATTCGCTGGCCTTTTGGATTAACACTGAATTGCATGAAGAGGATAAAATGAACCTAAGAATTCGACTAGAAGGGTTAGAATTATTTCATTATTTCAATGGAAAGCGGCCTGCCTTTTACTCGATGTTATTTGCGAACAAGCTTCAAGGAGAAGTCGTTGCAAAGGGACAAGATTATTTCATGACACAAACGGAATTAGGCTACCAGCTGGTCCTCTTGAATTGCAATTACGTTAATCCCTATTTTTCAATTGAGGAAGCGTTTCTTCAAAAACTAAATAAAGATATTCGTGTGAAAATTTCCGGCATGCAGCAAGGTGAGTATCAGATTCGTAAGTATATTTTTGACAAGGACAATGGGGCATTGTATACGAATTGGTGGAAATTGGGCAGTAAACATGGAATGGATGCTGAGATTATTGATTATATTACCCGTTCTAGTCAGCCATCATTAGAAATATTTGATGAGTCAATTGAGGAAGATTGGGTGTTTTATTCCTATATGACCACAAACGCCATCCATTTTTTCGATATTCGTAAAGTAATCGAATAATCAGATTATCCATTGATGTGAATCAATGGCTTTTTTTTTGAATGGCTGTGTTAAAGAACATTGTTGATTTTGAGCACAATGTTGATTGGAGTGGAAGGCGCGAGACTCCTGCGGGATCAGCGGGACAGGTGAGACCCCGCAGGCGCTTTAGCGCCGAGGAGGCTCACCGCCCGCCCCGCGAACCGCTCGCGCCTGGAACGGAAATCAACATTCATGTTTAATACAACCTTTTGAATAAATCAAACCAAATGTCAAAAATCGACGGCTATTTTTCGCTGTAAAGGAAGGGCGTTTAAAAAATTGACCAAGAATACAACAAAACAAAACAATAAAAGACTCAGTTTCATTGGCTGTTTTTTCTATAATAGGGACATAAACAAGATATGAGTTAACCGTTATGAACTACAAGAAGATAATTTATTCATTTTGAATCAAGGCAATTTTTTAATCAAATACTATGCTGTAGGAATGCTATTTTTTTGAAACTGATAACGGTTAGCAAAAAAATAAATTGGGGGTTCAACCATGGAAACAAGTTACAAAGGTACAAATAAAATGATCATAGGAATTGTGTTTGGTGTTCTAACATTCTGGCTATTTGCACAAGCATTGCTAAATGTGGTTCCTTCTGTTCAAAAAGATTTGGGCGTTTCACTTGGAACAGTGAACATTGCCATCAGTTTAACGTCCTTGTTCTCAGGATTGTTCATCGTTGCTTTTGGTGGACTTGCAGATATAGTTGGTCGTAAAAAAATGGCTAATATTGGTTTTGTTTTAAGTATCATTGGTTCACTTTGTCTAGTTTTTGCTAACGGATCCGTATTGCTCATTATTGGACGTATCTTAACAGGATTTTCGGGTGCAGCTATAATGCCATCAACCATCGCCTTAATGAAAGCTTATTTTGAGGGAGCAGATCGCCAGCGTGCTCTAAGTTTCTGGTCCATCGGTTCTTGGGGAGGAACAGGGATTGCCTCATTTTTAGGCGGTGCCATTGCCTCATCTTTGGGATGGAGATGGATTTTCATCATTTCTATCATCGTTGCCATTCTTGGTATGCTTCTTTTGAAAGCTACACCAGAAAGTAAACAAGAATCTGAAGGTGGTTTTAAATTCGATTACACTGGTTTAGTCATTTTTATCATCACCATGTGTGCTCTGAATGTATTTATTAATTTCGGACCGGCTCTTGGATGGACAAGCCTGACTTCCATTGTTCTTATCATTATCACAATCATAGGTTTGATTGTTTTCATAAAAGTTGAAAGTAGTAAAAAAATCGTACTGATTGACTTTGCTGTATTTAAAAATAAGGCATATACTGGTGCGACTATATCCAATTTCTTGTTAAATGCAACTGCTGGTGCGATAGTTGTAGCCAATACGTATGTACAAGTAGGTCGTGGAATGAGTTCATTCCAAGCAGGTTTGTTATCACTAGGTTATCTAGTAGCAGTGCTTGTGATGATTCGTGTCGGAGAGAAAATATTACAAAAAGTAGGCGCGAAATTACCAATGATCTGGGGTACCATCATTACGACAATTGGTGTGGCATTGATGGGCTTAACTTTCTTACCAGGTGTTGGTTATATAATTTCTGAATTCATTGGATTTACACTATTTGGTCTCGGACTTGGATTTTATGCTACTCCATCAACGGATACATCCGTATCGAATGCTCCTGCTGACAAAGTAGGACAAGCAGCTGGAGTTTATAAAATGGCAAGCTCACTTGGTGGTGCATTCGGCGTTGCAATTTCCGCAGCTACTTATGGTGCAATCGCAGCAAGTGGAAATCTTGCATCAGCCGGTGCAATTGGTATGGCCGTAAATGTTATATTTGGTATAATTGCAATACTATCTGTTATCTTCTTGGTGCCAGGAGATGCTGGTAAAACAGCTGCTGCTCCTAAAAAATCAAAGGCTAACAGCCACCGTCCTGTTACAGAATAATTTGCAATTGGAAATGTAAAACGCGCCACATTTAGTGGCGCTCTCGAAATAATAAAAAGGTGGTTAGATCATGAGAAGTAAATTAATGGAAATGTTAGAATCTCGAAAGGATGAAATGATTAAAATTCGCAGACATCTACACGAAAATCCTGAGCTTTCTTTTAAAGAAGAAAAAACAGCTCAATATATTATTGATTTTTATAAAGGTAAGGATGTAGAAGTTCAAACGAATGTAGGTAATGGACACGGAGTTATCGTAACCATTAAAGGCGGCAAACCTGGGAAAAATATTGGTTTGCGCGCTGATTTTGATGCACTCCCAATTGTCGAAGAAACAGATTTACCATTTAAATCAAAAAATGAAGGCGTTTTTCATGGGTGTGGGCATGATGGACATACAGCCTATTTGTTAATCTTAGCGGATTGCCTCATTCAATTAAAGGATGAAATTCCAGGTACCATCAAAATTATTCACCAACATGCAGAAGAAGTTCCGCCAGGCGGGGCAAAAAGTATTGTCGAATCTGGCATTCTTGACGACTTAGACAATATATTTGGCATCCATCTGCTGCCAATGGACAAAGCTGGAGTGGTTGGTTATCATGCTGGATTTTCCTTTAACGGCAGGGCTTATATGAAATTAAAAATTCAAGGGAGAGGCGGCCATGGTTCTTCACCACATTTAGCGAATGATGCCATTGTGGCTGGTGCTCATTTTGTTACAGCCGTTCAAACAATTATCAGCCGTCGCTTAAGTCCTTTTGATATTGGTGTAATTACGATTGGTTCTTTTGATGGGAAAGGAACATTTAATGTCATTAAAGACAGCGTAGAGCTTGAAGGCGATATTCGTTATATGACGGTTGAAACAAAAGCAACCATTGAAAAAGAAATGAAACGTATAGTAAAAGGACTTGAAGAAGAATTTGGTGTAACATGTGATCTAACTTACGAAAATGATTATCCTCCACTATATAACAACCCAGAATTAACAGAGAAAGTTTCTCAATTCTTAAAGAGTGCAAATGATCAAGATATTACAAAAGTAGAAGAGTGGCCAGCTATGCCGCCATCCGAAGACTTTGCTTATTATGCTGAAAAATTCCCTTCATGTTTCTTCTATATCGGTTGTACACCTAAGGGCGTGGAAAAACCATATTTTAATCATAATCCTAAATTTGATATAGATGAAGATTCACTTCTCGTAGCAGCAAAAGCAGTAGGATATGTGGTTTGTGGTTATTATGAGTTAGATTAGGTGAAATAAATTTGAAATAATAATATTATGTAAACTTTAAAAAAGACCATTGTTTCTAATGGCCTTTTTGCTGTGATTTCATTTCATGAACAGTGATCATTTCATATACTAATTGAAATGTAATCAGAGGTGAGAAAATGGCTTTAAAAATCGAAAAAACAAAATTGTCAGAAGCAGCAGTCCTGTTAGCGATTCAGAAAGAGGCGTTCCAAGCCGACTTGAAAAAGTATCGGGACTATGATTCAAGTCCTGCCGCCGAAACATTGGATTTTTTTAAATATAAAATCAATAACTCCTTTCATTACACGATTTTCCTCGACGGGAAGATAGCAGGCGGCATCTGCGTTGTGAAGGTGTCAGATACCCATTACCGCTTGTTTCGAATTTTCCTTCATCCCAGCTATCAAGATAGAGGGTTAGGCGGTAAGCTTGTTTCAAGCATTGAAAAAAAATTCCCCAAAGTGAATACGTGGAGCCTTGACACCCCAAAGGATAATCGTCGAAATCGCTATTTTTACGAAAAACTGGGCTATCAGAAACAGGGAGAATTTAACGTAAATGACCGATTAACGCTAATAGAATATCAAAAAAAGGTAAAATGAAGGATGAATTCTTAAGTACTGGCTATTTTTAAAAATAAAAGTACAATATAATAATGGATGTAAAAAAATATATGAGTGGAGAAAAATAATGATTGCAAAAACAGAAGCAGATTTTAATGGTTTAAAGGAAATAGGCAGGATTGTAGCATCCATTCGGGATGAGTTGGTTAAAAGGGCAGTTCCAGGCGTCACGACAAAAGAACTTGATGATGTAGCCGGAAAGCTTTTTGAAGAGGCCGGCGCCGTTTCTGCTCCGATGGGTGAATATGATTTTCCGGGTTACACTTGTATTAGCGTAAATGAAGAAGTGGCCCATGGGATTCCAAGTTCAAGGGTAATTCAGGAAGGGGACCTTGTTAATATCGATGTATCCGGGTCGAAAAACGGCTATTTCGCTGATACTGGTGTTTCTATTGTTGTTGGAAAAGGTGATGAATTATTAACCAAAATCTGTGAGGTTGCGAAGCTGGCCTTTGAAGCGGGGCTTAAGAAATGCAAACCGGGTGCGAAGAAAAGCGGCATCGGCAAGGTCGTGCACCAAACAGCACAGCAGCATGGATTAACCGTCATCAAAAATCTCACCGGTCACGGGATTGGCCGCTCCATCCACGAATCACCTGACTATGTTTATAATTATTATGAGCCTTGGGACGATGAATTGCTCAAGGAGGGGATGGTTATCGCATTTGAACCATTTATTTCTACCCTTGAAGAGGAAGTAATTCAACTCGATGACGAATGGACCTATGCTACAGAAAAGAGTTTTGTCGCTCAGTATGAGCATACCATGATCTTAACAAAAGCTGGACCGATTATTGTGACACTTTAAGATTAGTGAAGTTTACAGGTTAGGATTGGCTGTTTTCATAAGAAGACAGCTTTTTTTTTTACCGCCGTTTAATGTAAGCGCTTTATAATTGACAAAATAGTTAAAATAGTCAAAAAACATTGACGTACCACTTTTCCCGTGTTACCCTTATTTTTATAATTTAACATGAATCGAAGACGAGAAAAGTAGGATAGGTCCTTGTACAAAAGAGAGTCGATAGCTGGTGGGAGTCGATGGCAGGACTATTTGAAGATCATCTCTGAGATGCGTAGCTGAAATCAGAAAGTAAGCTAGGCCGGCTAAGTCCGCCGTTACAACGGAACACGTACATGTCAATTGTACGTCGATCGAGAGCCGCAGTCATTTAAGTGCTGCGGAAGTAGGGTGGTATCGCGAGGAAACTCGTCCCTATTCACTGGGACGGGTTTTTTGTTGTTTATAAAATGCTATTCGTTATAGGAGGAAAAAGAAAATGAATCAAAAAGTTGAGAAAAAAGTGTTTAATGTGGAGGATATTATCATTGCCAGTCATACCATCAAGGACGAGATTTCACCTACTCCGTTGCAATATAATCACTTACTTTCGGAACGCTACGACTGCCATGTGTATTTAAAGCGCGAGGATCTGCAAAGCGTCCGTTCGTTTAAAATTCGCGGTGCCTATAATCGAATTAAAAAATTAAGCCCTGAAGAGTTAGAAAACGGAATTATCTGTGCAAGCGCCGGTAATCATGCACAAGGAGTCGCATATTCCTGCCACCTGTTACAAATTCATGGAAAAATCTTTATGCCAACCACCACTCCAAAGCAAAAGGTGAACCAAGTTAAATTTTGGGGTAAGGGCAGTGTTGAAATTGTCTTAGCAGGCGATACCTTTGATGATGCTTCTGACCAAGCAATGGCATGCAGTCAAGAGGAAAAGCGGACATTTATCCACCCATTTGATGACTATGATGTGATTGCCGGCCAAGGAACAGTTGCCGTAGAGCTGCTTAATGATTGTCCTGAAAAAATGGATTATCTATTTGGAGCAATCGGCGGCGGCGGTCTTATGGCTGGAGTTGGAACGTATTTAAAGCACTTTTCACCGCAAACGCGATTAATTGGGGTCGAGCCTGAAGGTGCGCCAGGGATGAAAGAGTCGCTTTTAAAGGGGGAGGTAACCACACTTAAAACCATTGACACATTTGTTGACGGCGCTGCAGTAAAAACGGTCGGAACCAAGACCTTCAACATTTGTAAGGAAATCGTTGATGATATTATCGTCATACCAGAGGGCAAAGTATGTACCACGCTTTTATCACTTTACAATGAAAATGCGATTGTTGTCGAACCGACCGGAGCGTTATCCATAGCTGCTTTGGATACATATGCAGAGGAAATTAAGGGTAAAACGGTGGTCTGTATTGTTAGCGGCGGTAACAATGATATCGGCCGGATGCAGGAGATCAAAGAGCGTTCGAAGCTTTATGAGGGCCTGCAGCATTATTTTATCGTCCAGTTCCCGCAGCGTCCCGGAGCCTTACGTGAATTCTTGTTTGATGTTCTTGGACCGAATGATGATATCAGCCATTTTGAATACACGAAAAAGAACAATCGCGAAACGGGACCTGCACTGGTTGGGATCGAACTAAAGGATAAACACGACTATTTCCCTCTTATTGAACGGATTAAAACGAAGGGATTTTTATATCGGGAAGTGAATAAAGACAGCACCTTGTTTCAGATGCTGGTGTAAGGGGGATCATTTTTCACTGAATCACCAAGTCAAAGAAACTGCCGAAATCAAAATAACTTTTTATGTCTTGAACATTTTAAGACTATGTTTCATATTTTATCATAGTGAAGGAAATAAAAAAAAGACCGTGGGGCAGTGCCGCGGCCTATGAACATTACGAAGTAAAAGGATCATCCATCTTTGTCCGCCATAACAAGATGGATTATTTTTTTTTCGTTTTTAAAATCAATTCGATTACCCTCCAATTTTCCTATTTGTGTTACGGTAAATGGATGGTTTTGACGTGCTCAAGATTTCGAAACACCTTTTCCCTATCGGCTGTAATGAGAGTCAATTTCTTATTAAGCACCTTCTCAAGAAAGCCTATTTTTTCGCTGCTGTCGCCGCCATCGATAACTACCAGCTGCCGCTCTAATTTTTTGCATTGTTCTTCAAAACTCCTGGCTAATGGAATGTTCGTGGGATTAACCGGAAGTGACTCGTTGCTTAAGGAGTAGGGTGTGGCATTTTCCGGATACGGAATCAGCCATTTCACATGGTTCATTGAAATAAACAATGTTTTATAGATTGGAGAGTAAAAGACAAAGTGATCGTTCATAATACTGGTTAAATAGCCATGAACCGATTTATTGCCCGTTACATACACTTCGACAAACCTGCCTCTGGCGTTGTTTAAAATTCCACGAAATGACACCACGGGTGAATTTGTTTCAAGTGGCTTTTCTGAGGGCGGCTCGTAGTAGATTGTATCTTCCTCTTGTTTAGCCTCTTTCATTTGCTGAATATGAACAACCGGAATGTAGAGGAAGGCCCCCGTTCTACCCACGAATAAAACAATGATGTCTAACCCGCTATCAACCAGTATTCCAGAGTAAAAATTCTTTCCGGAAATCTCAATTTCGATATTTTTTCCTAATAATTCTTTGAAGTCATTCATGTTAATTCTCCTTTATCTAGATGTTTCTTATTACTGAAGTGCTCCGCCAAAGATCCATGTAACCCAGTGAGATAGAACAATCAATGTAAACAAAACAGCTGGAGGGATGACGACTGCAGTTATTTTTACATACTCAAACCAGGTAATTCTCACTTTACCTTTCCTGACAATGTGCATCCACATCAGTGTTGCCAGCGTTCCCATTGGTAGAAGCAACGATCCCATGTCACTGCCAATAACGTTGGCAAGATAGGAAACTTTCAAGGTGAGTGTGTCTAGGCCCATATGTGTTAATGTGAGAGTACCAACCATGAGCGCAGGGTGGTTATTAAAGATATTGGATAGAACGGATAGTAGAACGCCCATCATGATACTCGCATGATGCAGACTGCCGGAAACCATTGGACGCATGAAAGCAATCAGCCAATCGGTCAAACCAATATTATTCAGACCGTAAATAATGACATACATGCTGAAAGCAAAGATTAGAATATACCAAGGTGTCTTTTTCAGCATATCGTATGGAGGTATTTTTAAATAAGCCCATCTCCAGCCTAAAAGGATAAGTGATCCGATGACGGCCATAACCGAGACAGGAATGGCTAAATACGATGCAACAAAGAGACTGACACGGACAGCAAAGACAAAAAGAAGAACATTTCTCATAAACTTAGAGCGGGCTTTATCCGATGCGTAAATGGGTTCTTTCTTTAGTGGGTGGTAGGTTGGCAATGTAAGGCCGGTTACTTTTGTGGGAACGGTTTTTGGCAGGACTTTGTAAAACCGTAGAAACAAGAGTCCAACTAATAACAGAAGACCAAGTGTTGCTGGTACAAACATCATCGCCGTGTGCATATACAAGCTCATATCGACGATTTTTAGGGCAATCAGATTGACAATATTACTGACGCCTATTGGAGCACTTGAAGCGGTAGCAATTAACCCGCCTGATAATAGGTAAGGAATTTTTTGATGGTTTTTTAAACCCATATTGTTTAGCAGCATGACAAGAATAGGTGTTGTGATTAAGATACTTCCATCATTATTGAAAAACAGCGTCATCAGAAAACATAGCAGATTGACGTACCAGAATAAGCGAATTCCTGACCCGTTTGCTTTGGCAGCGAGCTTCTCTGCCACCCAGTGGAAAAATCCAAAACTTTCAAGAACAATCGCCATGACAATCGTTGCCATAATGGTAATCGCTGCGCCGCTGATTGTTTCAGTGATGATTCCGAGGTCAGACAAGGAAACACTTCCGCTGATTAAAACAAAAATCGCTCCGATTGTAGCCGGAATCGCTTCGTTAATTCCCCTCGGCCTCCACAGAATTAAGATAAGTGTAACGACAAATGATAATATGGTAATCCAGATCATTGGTTGAAGAAACATGTTTTTCCCCTTTCATATTTGCAATTAATTCATGATGTTTCATGAGAAGCAACAGCCTCCAATATTCCAAAGTAAAGTCCGCTCATGGCCCCCCCTTCCATCTATCCCTCTTGTAAAGTTGTACTACATTTATATGTATCACGATTCAGACGAGCTCTAGGTTTGTACCCGATTTTCACCAATTCCACGAAAACCTATGTAAATGTTGGGAAAGCTTTATTAACAGAAGCCATCAATATAGCAAAAAGTATAGAAGGAATTTGGAAAAGAATCTGACACCCTTTTGATTTATTCTTTGGACGAAGTCAATTGGGACTTAACAAATGAGTTAAATAAGGTATAATATTATTTGTAAAAGATGCACCGTATCATTAATAGAGTTGAATCAAAGATCGGTTGATTGTTATTTTGAAAAAGTATTGAAATGATGACTTTTTCTATTATAATTATTTTGTGTAGTTTAAAGCGGAAAGAGAGTGTTCAGAATGGGACGTAAATGGAATAATATTAAAGAAAAGAAAGCGTCAAAGGATGCCAATACGAGTCGTATTTATGCCAAGTTTGGCGTTGAAATTTATGTAGCCGCAAGACAGGGTGATCCCAATCCAGAATCAAATCAGGCATTAAAATTTGTCCTAGAACGTGCAAAAACTTACAATGTCCCGAGACATATTATTGACCGTGCGATTGAAAAAGCAAAAGGCGGTTCAGAAGAAAGCTATACTGAACTTCGTTATGAAGGCTTCGGACCCAACGGATCCATGGTGATTGTCGATGCACTCACAAATAACGTGAACCGCACGGCATCAGATGTACGTGCAGCCTTTGGTAAAAACGGCGGGAACATGGGTGTCAGTGGATCGGTAGCATATATGTTTGATGCAACTGCTGTCATCGGTGTCGAGGAGAAAACAGCTGATGAGGTACTTGAACTATTAATGGAAGCTGATGTGGATGTACGCGACATTTTAGAGGAAGACAATTCGGTTATTGTTTACGCTGAGCCAGACCAGTTCCACGCCGTCCAGGAGGCATTTAAGACCGCTGGCATAACAGAATTTACGGTTGCCGAACTAACCATGCTTGCACAAAACGAAATCACATTACCAGAGGACGGACTTGCCAAGTTTGAAAAAATGATTGATGTATTAGAAGACTTAGAAGACGTGCAGCAAGTGTACCACAATGTTGATTTAGGGGAATAAACATAGTAAAAAGCAGACCGTTTATGGTCTGCTTTTTGTTGAATAAACAGAGGAATATCCACTGGGAAGAAAGAATAAAGAACATAAAGTGTGAAAAAGAGAGGGGGGAAGAAATTCAATGGATTCTAAAAAAGATAATGGTCATGTTAATTGGATGGATCAAGTTTCGAAAGATTATAATTTGGATGAGGAAATGAAAAAACACCCGGGATTCGGAAAACCACTTCCATCTCGGTTATTTTCAGGCGATATCTATTCCAATTTCCTCAATACTGCGAAAGAAGCCGGATATCTGCCACCATTTGTAGCCTTGCAAAAGGAAATAAGACAAGAGATAGGTAAGGCGCTAAAATTAAAAGAAGAAAATGCAAATGAACCTGAATTAACCAACTTAATCGCTGAAATTAATGAAAAAATAAAGAAGTATAATTCCAGCTGTCCACCAAGCATGCAGCGAGGAAGGATTGGTTTAGACAATATTGAAAAGCTTTATAAAATTTGGGAATAAGATGCTCACTAATATAAAGATAGAGCAATTAGCTAGCCTTGATATCAACTTGCTAGCAATTTGATAGCTAATTGACTTACGATTGATAGCAATGGAATGCGTGACTGGTAAATTAGGTGTTTAAAAGAAAAGGAAACGCTTGGAGGTGAATCCCAAGCGTTTTTATTTCGTCTAAATCAACTGTTGAGTAACAAATTCCCCAATCTCATCAATTGCCTGCTGAACTTCTGGGATGCCAAAGGTTGAAACAGATGCCACATATGTTCCCATATTTTAAAATTATCTTGGCGTGATTGGTTTTACTATTATTGCTGGTGAGTAGGTGGTTAGGATACAGCCTTCCATATGAGTTGGACTTAGTAATTCTAAATTAAGCGCGGATTTAATTTTTTCATGATCTGGCTTTTTAACAACTTGAATCAGGTCATTCATCTGTAATTCTTCTAATCTTTTAATCGTTTCTTCTTCATCATACTTTTCCGTTTTTCGAATCTGCCTTTGGAGCTTGTAGCCGCTGATGGTGATTTCACCTTTATGCTCGGGGCCGACCAAGTTATTAAAATAAGTTTGAAAAGCATCCTTTAATTCATTCATTTCATGCTCAATTTCTTTTTTCTGTTTATTCAGTTCGTAATACTTGACCAACATCTCACCTGTAATGAAGGATTCATTGTTTTTCATCAAACTCCTCGCCTCCTACGAACGTATATTCTATATTATGATGAATTTGGAAAAATAGTACCTTTTTTCATCAAAAGGTATGGTTTTAATTCCAAAAAGAAATTACCATAATTTTAAAATTTGTGTCAGGCACCATTATAAGAAAAAACATTTGCTTTCTGTCCTATTTACTGGCAAGCTTAAGAAGGAAAAAAATCTTCTTATGAAAGAATTAATAGGTGATTAATATGATTGAGATTAAAACTTCGACGCTTAGTGATGGGGAGTTAAATAGAGGGGTATTTGCAACGCGTGATATCGCAAAAGGTGAGCTGATTCATCAAGCACCGGTTATTCCTTATCCAAACGAGGAGCATGTTCACATAGAAAAAACCTTACTTGCCGATTATGCCTTTGAATATGGTGTGAACCACACCGCGTTCGTTTTAGGATATGGCATGTTGTTTAACCATTCGTATGAGCCAAATGCCACTTATGAAATTAATTTTCCAAATCACTCCTTTGATTTCTATGCTTATAAAGATATAAAAGCAGGGGAAGAGATCCTCATCAATTATAATGGCGACGAGGATGACAATGAACCGCTTTGGTTTAATAAGGATCAAGATAGCACGGACGAAAATAAGTAAATCAAAAAAGGATAGATGGAAGCAGTTATTTCTGCTTAATCTATCCTTTTTTCAATGAAAACGGAGCTATTTGACTCATGAAAATGGAGGGATTATGAGAAAAAAATAAAAAAACACTTGCAAATAGTAATGGTTACGATTTAATATATATAGGTGGATGACAGAAGGCATAAGTCTACAGCTTATTTTTTAATTTTTAAATCGTAATGATTATGGTTTATCTGCAATATAATATGTCGAACTTATAATTGCTGAAAACAAAACGAAGGAGAGATGTACAGTTGAGTAGAAACACAATTCCAGTTACAGTGTTAAGCGGCTACCTTGGGTCAGGTAAAACGACGCTGCTTAATCATATTTTGGAAAACCGTGAAAATAAAAAGGTTGCCGTAATCGTGAATGATATGAGTGAAGTAAATATTGATGCCATGCTTGTTAAACAAGGTGGTTTTTCACGAACAGATGAAAAACTTGTAGAGCTACAGAATGGCTGCATTTGCTGCACGCTAAGAGAAGATTTAATTATCGAAGTGGAAAAACTAGCTTCAACAGGCGATATTGATTACATCGTAATTGAATCAACTGGGATCAGTGAACCAGTTCCTGTTGCACAAACTTTTACATACGTGGATGAAAATTTAGGGATTGATCTGTCAAAATTCTGTCGTTTGGATACGATGGTTACGGTTGTCGATGCCAATCGGTTTTGGAATGATTTTTCTTCAGGAGATAGCTTAATTGATCGAAAACAGGCTACCGACCTCAATGATACAAGAGAAGTGGTGGATTTACTGATTGATCAAATCGAGTTTGCGAATGTCATCCTGTTAAATAAAATCGACCTCGTGGATAATGAGGAAATAAGTGAATTAAAGGCAGTTATTCAAAAGTTAAATCCAGATGCTCGAATCTTAGAAACCGACCATTCTATCATTCCATTGCATGAAGTTTTGGATACGAACTTGTTTGACTTTGAAAAAGCGAGTCAAGGGGCAGGATGGATAAAGGAATTGAATGAGGAACACATTCCGGAAACAGAGGAATATGGTATTTCTTCATTTGTCTACAAAAGAAAAAAGCCATTTCACCCAGAACGCATTATGAATTGGTTAGAAAATTGGCCAGTTGAAGTGGTCCGGGCTAAGGGATTTATTTGGCTGGCATCACGAAACAATATCGCTTGCCTACTTTCGCAAGCGGGTCCATCAATTACCTTCCAGGGAGCCGGAGAATGGATTGCATCCTATTCAAAGGAAGAACAAGAGGAAATATTGAAAGAAGAACCGGAATTGTTAGCGCGTTGGGATCATACTTATGGAGACCGGTTAACTGAACTTGTATTGATCGGAATTGAGATGAAACAAAAAGAAATCGAGCGTTCGCTTGATCAATGTTTACTAACCGATGATGAGTTATCACAGGATTGGTCTTTGTTAAACGATCCATTGCCATTATTTACCGAAGCTGCAATCAATTAATTTCAGGAGGATAAAAAAATGAGAGTAACTATCACTTTAGCTTGTACAGAAACAGGGGATCGAAATTATATCACAACAAAAAATAAACGAACAAACCCTGAGCGCCTCGAATTGAAAAAGTATTGCCCACGGTTAAAGCGACACACGTTGCATAGAGAAACAAAGTAACGAAATTAGAGAAACGAGCGGTTTTTTTTGGAGTATAAATCGTAACTATTTCGATTCAAAACAGGGAGAGAGAAACTTGAAAAATAATAGACTTACGAAAATGATCAAGATTGGCATTGTAGCGCTGGCTTGCTTGACTTTCATTTCCGGATGCAGTTCTAAAGAAACAATTAATGAAAAAAGTAGCGTTGATGGAGATAAAAAGCTACATGTTGTTACTACTTTTTATCCAATGTATGAGTTTACGAAAAGCATTGCAGGTGATCAAGCAACTGTTGATCTGTTAATTCCTGCAAGTTCAGAACCCCATGCCTGGGAACCATCACCAAAGGATATGGCTAACATTCAGAAAGCTGATCTTCTTGTATACAACAGTCCATTTTTTGAGACCTGGGTTCCAAAGGTGGAGGAGTCACTCGATAAAAATAAAAAACCATTATTTATTGAAGCCAGTGAGGGGATTGCTTTAATGGAAGGGACGGCTGAGGAAGAGGATGGGGAAAAGCATGACCATGATCATGGTCATGCCATGGATCCTCATGTATGGCTTAGCCCGGCGCTTGCACAAAAAGAAGTAGAGACGATTACAACAGCACTTGTGAAAAAAGATCCAAAAAATAAAGAAGTTTATGAGAAAAATAGTCAAGAATACATCCAACAACTTAAAAATCTCGATCAAAGCTATCGGGATAGCCTAAAAGAGTATGCTGGAAAAGAAATTATTACCCAACACGCCGCCTTTGGTTATTTGACAAAGGAATACGGTCTTAAGCAGGTACCGATTGCCGGGCTATCTCCGGAAGAGGAACCAAGTGCTGCGAGATTAGCGGAGCTTAAAACATTTGCGCAAGAACATAATCTTCACACGATTTATTTTGAAGAGTTGGCTTCTCCAAAAGTAGCACAAACACTGGCAAGCGAAATTGGAGCAAAAACGAAGGTTCTCAATACGCTTGAAGGATTAAGCAAAGCGGATCAGGAAAAGGGATGGAATTACATTGAAGTCATGAAGAAAAACTTAAAGTCACTTGTGGAAACACTCTCGCAAAAATAGGGAATTAATGAAAACGAAAAAGTGTATACACTTTTTCGTTTCCGCATTAAGTTGGATAAATAGTAAGAGAGGTGTTACATAATGAGGCTTGCTTCCGTGGAAAATATTGTGTTTGGTTATAACCATTTACCAAGCCTAAATGGTGTTTCATTTGAAATTGAAAGTGGCGAGTTTGTAGGGATAACTGGACAAAACGGCGCATCCAAAACGACGATGATTAAATTGCTTCTTGGATTGCTTAAACCTTGGGAAGGCATAGTATCTGTAAGTAAGCATAATGCTTATGGAAAAAGTCTTACGATTGGGTATGTCCCCCAGCAAATCGCCTCATTTAATGCAGGTTTCCCAAGTACGGTACTGGAGCTAGTTCGTTCAGGAAGATTTAAAAAAGGAAAGTGGTTCAAGCGCTTAAACTGTCAGGATGTACAAATAGTAGAGAATGCCTTAAAGATGGTGGGGATGTGGGAGTTTCGTCACCATAAGATTGGATCATTATCCGGAGGGCAAAAACAAAAAATTTGTATTGCCCGGACTTTAGCGTCGGAACCAGACTTACTTGTGTTAGATGAACCAACAACTGGTATGGATGCTAGCAGCAGAAAGGCGTTCTACGAATTTTTGTCTCATCAAGTAAAGGAACATGGAAGAACGGTTATTATGGTGACCCATAATCAGGATGAGGTAGATCCATATCTTACAAAAACACTGCAGTTGGAAAGGGGGGAACATGGGGGATGGAAATGCTTAGTCTTGAATTCATGCAGCGGGCTTTATGGGCTGGAGGAGTAATTGCCATCATTGCGCCTTTACTTGGCGTGTTCCTGATCTTAAGGCGGCAGGCATTAATGGCCGATACCCTTTCCCATATCTCACTGTCAGGAGTTGCGATTGGTTTTTTTATTCATATCAATATTACCTTTTCTAGTATTTTAATAGTCGTCATCGGTGCGATAGGAATTGAATATATGCGCCGTGCCTACAGGACTTATTCTGAAGTATCGATAGCCATCTTGATGGCTGCAGGACTGTCGTTTGCCTTATTTTTGATGAGTATCAGTAGTGGCGGGACGCCTACTTCAATCGATCAATACCTATTTGGCTCGATTGTAACGATTAGTCCAATACAGGTAAAGGTACTAACAGTGGTTGCAGCTTGCATCCTCCTATATTTTATTGTGCTCAAAAGACCATTATATTTGATGACTTTTGACGAAGACACCGCCTACACTAGTGGGGTTAATACGAATTTGCTTTCTCTTTCATTTAGTATTATCACAGGACTGGCAATTTCGGTGATTATTCCAACCATAGGAGTATTACTGGTTTCAGCTTTACTTGTCCTGCCGGCAGCTTTTGCGATTCGCTTGGCAAAGGGATTTACCATGGTAATTCTTGTTGCTGAATTCACATCGATTGTTAGTATTTACGCCGGTCTCGTTTCTTCATATGAATTAGGAACGCCTCCCGGGGCTACGATTACACTCATCTTAATTCTGATTTTATTGGTAGGTTTTTTTGTGCAGAAGATGGTTCTCTATTTCTCCAGGGTTTTGAAAACGAGGAGCAGAAAAATCATTCAAATACAGCAAACAAGATCATTTGACAATTAGGTAAAAGAGCTTAGAAAATCTAAGCTCTTTTTTTCAATAAGTGACGGCTTCTGAACGTAAAGTTAGCGATTCCGCCAGTAAAACCTTGCAAACACTATATATCGACCTATTCTATTCTCACCCCAGCATCATAAACGTACGGCTGTTTAGGTACGGGAATCATTTTATAATCTTGGATATTGATAATCGGAATAGGAGCCCCGTCGAATATAGTTTGATTGATTGCACCCGTCACTTGGATCCATTTGTCTTTTGGCAAGTTGGCTATTTTCCCTTTCGCCATGATGCCGTATACTGAGGCATCTGCTACACAACAAGTGATTCCATAGCGGGCAATGACGATTTGATCTTGGAAGAAATTTTTTTCCCGATAGATAAATCCCTTAATAGTAATCGTTTTGCCTAACATTTTCTCCATGTTTTCTTGAATAATATTGACCATTGGAACGTAGGTGTCGTCAGTAACATTAATGCTAGTAGCCTGTAAAAGGTTGCTAGTTAATGATGAATACTCAGCTTGTGATAATGGTTCCGGCATTTCCGCGGATGAAGGGGCGGGAGAGGAATCAGGTTGACCTGGATCAGATGATTCCTTATTCTTTTTTGCTGGTTGAATTTTTGTCATATCCTGCGTATCTGCGCCAAGTTTTAGGGTTCGATTCTTGGCAACAGAGCTGTCGAGGACATGATCGGCAAAAAGGAGTCCGGTGGTAATCGGAATAATAAAGATCGAATAAAGGAACAAACTCTTTAATTTCGATTTTGGATAGGAATGTTCTCCCTCACACTCACAATCGTAGTGTGCATTTTCTTCAGAGGTCCCTCGAAATATTAATAGAACCCCCAATAATAGAATAACAAATAGTGTAAAGTAAATAAAACCGTCCATCTTCGGTGCAATAAAAAGAGTGATATTATTCGTAAGGAGTAGTTTCAATAGCAGGAGCATAAATCCGATCAGAATAATTCCCCTAATTAGATGGTGATAGGTTTTTTTTTCGCTTTTCATTCTTTTCATTCTTTTCATTATACAGACCTCCTACCAAACGGTTAATTGAAAAATATATACCGTGACATAAACGACAAAGGGGATCACAACCATAAGGAATAAGACAAACCTTTTTTTAAAATAAGCAAATAACATGAACGTATTTTTTATATCCAGCATCGGGCCAAACACAAGAAAAGCAAGCAATGAACCTTTTGTAAAAGTGGAACCAAAGGAGGAAGCAATGAAGGCATCGGCCGCAGAACAGACAGACAACACATAGGACAAGCCCATCATCACTCCTGGCGCCCCGGACGTACTTGTCCCAAATGATAACAATACATTCCGATCGAAAAAGACCTGAAACAGACTTGCCAAAAAAGCACCGATAAATAAGTATTTGCCCATATCAAATAGTTCATCACTGGCATGATAAAAAGTTGCCAATAGCTTATTTTTCTGAGAATGATGATTGTCGTGATCGTGAGGATGATCTTGTTTCTTAGTCCTCAAGACGTCAGCTTTCCTGAAATATCGGTAAACAATCAATCCAATGATGATCGTACAGATAAAACTAACAAACATTCTTGCATTTGCCATATATGGCGTACTATTAAAAGCAAAATAGGTGGATGCATAGACAACAGGGTTTATAATGGGTGCGCTAAGCATAATGGCAACACCTACATGTGCAGGCATTCCTTTCTTGATCAATCGTCGAACAACTGGAATGATTGCACATTCGCAGATAGGAAAAATGATACCAATTAGGGCAGCAGGGATAACGGCCAAATAAGCATTACGAGGCATTAGTTTCTGAATCATATTTTCTGAGACAAAGGATTGAATGATCGCTGATACAAAGACACCCAACAAGATAAACGGAATCGCTTCTAAGATGATGCTAAGGAAAATCGTGTTGACATTGAAAAAAGCGCCAGGGAATTTATCGAAAATAGCCAGTTTATTTACTAGCTCTCCAAAAAGAAATAGAAAAATAAAGAGACAAAATAATAGAATGCTTAAACTACCTTTTAAGAACTTAGTTAAGTAGAACAAAATAATAGATCCCTCCTTAGCTCTATTGTTCCTACCATAATAGTATGTTCTTCTAGTAAGATAATGACTTCTTTAAAAAATTAGAAGAGAATAATCCCTCTATGTAACTGTCTTATTATTTTTAAAACGTAATTATTACTATTTATTTTTTTGAGGATTTTAATGAATCAGAAACCCTTGATTTTCGCTGCGACATCCACTATCCAATTTGTTTCGTAAAAAATAGGACATTTGCCCATGCCTTTTCGGGATTTCGACATAGTCTAGACTGTAACCTAAATAAAGGAGAGATGCTCGAATGTATGATACGAGACAATTTATGGGCGGTTTTGGAGGCATGGGAGGATTTCCAGGTGTTGGTGGCTATAGCGGCATGGGCGGATACCCAGGTATGGGTGGATACGGCACTGTAGGCGGCTATGGAGGATATCCAGGAATGGGCGGTTTTGGAGGCTATGGAGGATATCCAGGAATGGGCGGATACCCAGGCTATGGCTGGCATGGCGGCATGGGCGGATACCCAGGTTATGGCTGGCATGGCGGCATGGGCGGATACCCAGGTCATGGCTGGCATGGCGGCTGGGACGGATATCACGGACATGGTGAACATGGAGGCTGGGACGGCTATCATGGTCATGGAGGCATGGGAGGATTTCCCGGCCAGCATTGATGGAAGCTTTTAACACCGCAGTTAATATAAAATGTTTGTAAAATTGAAATTTGCTTTCCTTTTGAAAAATCCTTGAGAAATCAAGGGTTTTTCCATTTAACAAGTTATTTCCTTTAGCAACTACCAATTAATTTTGTTTTAAAAATTATCTTAACAGTCTGATGGGTTTTAGAAGGAATTAAATAAAATATAAAGAATATACAACTAAGAAGACCGAATTTAACAGGCATTATTCATTTGATTTTCTTTGTTAAATCTGAGAATTAGGTGTAGTCAAATAATAAAGGAGACTATCTAAATGATGATCCAAAAGGCAACATTACATGACCTTGATGCTTTAACTGAACTATTTGATTTGTACAGACTGTTTTATCAGCAAAAATCTGACCTAGGAGGGGCAAGGGGCTTTTTGAAGGAAAGATTAACGAACGATGAATCGATGGTATTTATTGCCTACGACAATCAAAATCCGGTTGGTTTTGTGCAGCTTTATCCATCGTTTTCCTCGGTGAGTATGAAGCGGTCATGGCTGTTAAACGATTTGTATGTAAAGGAAGAAGTCCGCGGACAGGGCGTAGGGGGAAATTTACTAAAAGAGGCAATCCACTTTGCCGCGAGTACGAGTGCAAAAGGAGTTTTGTTGGAAACCGCTGAGGATAACAAAAAGGCGCAGCGACTGTATGAAAAAGTTGGCTTTAAAAAAGAATCCAATTACTTTTATTATTTTTCGATTTAAATAATCGGATGCAAGTATTGCATCCCATTATTGAATTTTATTTTTGTTTAATTGGTCAAGGGTATCTTTGTCACAAATTACGAATAGCTGGGCATCCTCAGGAATTTTATCATCAAGTTTTTGGTTTATTTGCAGGTCACCGCGGTCGGCAACGAGTGTCGCGCCTTTGCCGAGAAGGTCAAAAAAGGCATCACGGTATGTCAGCCATTCAGGTTGTTTAGGAATCTCGTACATTGCTTCCTCATATTGTGTGCTCATCAGTTCCGAAAACATATGAGTAACACCATGAGAAAATAATGACCTTACTGCTGCATGAGAAATCATTTCTTCGGTCGGAATAAATTCATCGACTTTCACATGCTTGAATAAGGGAATATGGTTTTGATGAATGACCTCAGCAGTAACGTGGATGGACTTATGGTATCTTTCCTCGATGGTTGTGATGGCGGTCGCGATTAATAACGTTTTGCCATCAACGAGAAGCGGATCTTTTCTTGCATAGTTGTCTTGGGTAATTTGGTCAGCAAAAATAATGACCCCGGTTGCTTTTGGTAAATTTGCATCCAGTAGTGTTTTCTCATCGCTCGCATTCCCACGAACATAAAACAGTCGCTCCGCCATTATAGGGACCTTTTCCACATCATCAATGATGACAATATCGATTTTTTTATCAGATTTAACTATTTCTTCGATTGCTAATATTGATTTTGCACTCCAGCCAATCAGGATAATATGGTTTTTGCCTGTGTATTTCATTTTCCCTCCCATTTTAAGTTTATCGATTAGATAAATAGAATTAATCACTTTTCCAATAAAAACGCCGACAAGTCCAATTCCTGAGATATAAAGGAAAATGGTATATTTCCAGAAAGATTTTGCATAAAGAATGGAAAGGGCTTAAGTTGATTTAAAGGGGGTTAAACACATGAGGCAGCGTACAGTTTATTTAGTTTTTTGGATTATGTTAATGATTTTAAGTATTATGGGATTTATTTTAATTGACCTGTGTACAATTAACCCAACACAGATTTCGGGAAATGGAAATGTTGCCATTTTGTTTACCATCCCAACCGTACTATTTTATCTCCTATTTCTCTTTAACTTTGTCAGATGGTTTATAGTGGTCGTTCATGAATTTACACTTAAGCAGCGGCTCATCCTGCTCATAACTTTGTCCATAACCTTCATCGTCCTCATCTTACTGGAAATAGACTTTGTCCAAAATTTGATAGATCTGCTGGGTGGAGGGCCGGAGGATCCTGAATCGAGGATTTACCAATTTGGCTGGTACAATCAGTATACGAATACGCTCTTTTTTAACTGGATCACCTTTTGTATGGGAATCGTTTTTAGTATTTTTACAGCATTATGTTTTAGGAACTTAAAAAAACAATTGACGTCTTCGATTCATTAATATCAATAAAAGTGGGAAGAGTGATAACACATAAATTAGCCCCTATCCAAACCAGATAGGGGTAATTGATTTTTAAACGATGCTATTTTTGGTGATCCATGTATCGCTAATGTCAGAATCTAAGATATAGGAGATAGGGATGATCATGGAAACCAAATCTCCATTTTGTTCACCATAACCTTGGTTTCGTTTGTATGATACGAAATGGTCAATAAACTGGTTAGGTCCAAAATTGAGGACGGATGCGTGGTCGATTGAATTGACTTTTACACCTCCGAGATTTACCACCATCGGTGCGAATACCAAAATATCACCCCTTGTGATTAAACACATTACAGTTAAATAATGCTGTTCTTTGCTGAATTGGTATCATTAACATCAGGGTCAACCACCCATGAAATTGGGATATTTACAGGAGAAATGTCACCGTTCTGTTCGCCAACTCCCTGATTTCTTTTGTAAGAAACAAACTGATCGACAAATTGGTTAGGTCCCAAATTAACAAAAGCTGAATTATCGACTGAATTTACCTTAAATCCTAAAAAATTGATGGCCATTGGTGCGATATTCAAATTGCTCACTCCTATACCTTAAATTGTTTTGATCAAATGGAAATCATGTTAATAGTTATTCTTTATCACCGGCTTATCGATAATTTCATCATCGAAAGTAATATGAATGGGGCAAAAATCAAGAGTTAAATCGCCAATTTGCTGGCCAAATCCTTGATTTTTTTTCGCAAACGTATTATTTCCTTTTAGAAAATTTTCTCCAATGGATACGGCACTTTTATGTTCGGCACTGTTAATTTTAATACCGCCAATATTGACTTTTGTGGGGATAAAAAACATCTTTTTCTCCTTTCCTTGTCACTATTCGGAAAAAGGACGTCATTTAATCATGTGTATTTTTAAACTATATTCTCTGAAAATGATAATAAGACCATCATAATGGTAAGGCTGCAACGGACATTAAAAAAAAAGCGGCCGGAGCCGCTTTGTAAGAAGGAAAAACTTTATGGGTTAGTACATCATATGAACTAGCTTGGACTTGCTTGTAGTGAACATGTCCATTTTTAAAAAATATTTTTTTAACAAATTTTTTGAATCAGATCAATCGAGTTATTCTTAGGTGAGTTCACGAGCGTAGATACCTCGTATGTCTCCATTAATTTTTCATCGAAGGGAACTAGTAATGAATGGAGCTGATTGGAATCCGAAATGGACGGGTCCAGCCAAGTTTTTTCATTTTCCGGTAGTAAAATAACAGGCATCCGGTCATGAATATCCTTCATTAATTCATTGGGTCCCGTTGTAATGACCGAGCAGGTGTAAAGTGTTTTTCCCTCCGGCGCTTTCCAGCCCTCCCAAATACCGGCCATGGCGAACAAATCATTCGATTTTAGTTTGATGCGCATCGGTGTTTTCGTTTTATCTTCGTGGCGTTTCCATTCATAAAAGCTATCGGCAATAACTAAACAGCGTTTCTTTTTGAAAGCGGCGCGAAAGCTTGTTTTTTCAGCGATTGTTTCAGCCCGGGCATTGATCATTTTATTGCCAATGGATCCATCCTTTGCCCATGGCGGGACGAGACCCCATTTTAAAAAGCCCATACGATTCTTTTTCCCATCATGGATTACAGCTAGAACTGCCTGTGATGGGGCAATATTATAGCTTGGCGAATAAAGCTCTTCCTCCATGAAGGATTGAATATCAAAGCGATCGATGATTTCTTCGAATGTAGCTGTTAAAGTAAATCGGCCGCACATGCACATCACCTCGGTAATTGATACCATCATTGTAGCAAAATTTATGGATAAAATCTTTAAGCGTAGTCCAACAAACGGGAATGAGAAAAGACCTGCTATCAACTGACTAGCAGGTCTTTTCTCCATTGTTATCGTGTTCTCCGGGCAAAGTCAACAAAGCGGAATTTATCAGGACGATGCCTGGATTCGGTGTATTGGAAGAGGGTGGCATCATCTAGGTAAACATAGTTTTTAATGACGACCACATTGTGAAAGCCTTCAAGGTTCATTAGTGCAAGGTCTTCTTCATTTGGCTCTTCAACAACAATTTCCTTTTTCGCAAAACTAATCGAGAGGCCCAAATCGTTTTCAAGATACTGATAAATCGAATCGGCACAAATATCTTCCGTTAAGTTTGGCACGAATTTTTTGGATAAGAAATCCTTATCTAAAATAATTTTTTCCCCGCCCATTTCCCGAGTGCGAACAACCTTCCAAACAAAATCTTTACTTGAAAGCTGGAGCTGTTTTCTGATCATACTATCGGGCTTGATTAAAGCAAGCTCGTGGACGATGGTTTTTGGCTTGGTGCCCATTTTTTTCGCTAATTCCTTAAAGCTGACGAGTCCGGAAACGGGAAAATCAAATTTACTAATGTCGATGACAATCGAACCTTTTCCTCTCACTTTTTGAATATAGCCATTTTGCGAAAGCAAATTTAACGCTTTTCGAATTGTTTCCCTCGAAGTATCGAATTGATCCTTTAAGTCGTTTTCAGAGGGGAGAAGTGTCTGCGCCGGGATTTCTCCGCTTTTAATTTGCCGGGCAATTTCGTTATAGATGGTTTGGTACTTATTTGTCATCTCGACAGCTCCGTTCAATTTTTCAGGTGGTACACAATCGACTCATACGGCCGCAAGAGAATTTTCTGACCAAACGGGGCAGAATCCTCATAGTTAGAGATTAGCACCTTACTATCATAATCATCAAGCTGTAAATGAGCAGGAAGGACGAATACCTTTTCGTTGTCGTAAAAATGATTGATAACGAGCAGTTTTTCCGTTCCGCTTGTTCTTACATAAGCAAAAATTTCGCCATCATTGTCTAAAATAAGCTCGAAATCACCGTCTGTTATCACGTCATAGTCTTTTCTTAATTGAATTAGCTTTTGATAGTGATAAAATATCGAGTCTGTATCGTTAACGGCTTTTTCAGCATTAATTTCTTGATAATTCGCCGCTGTCGCAATCCAAGGGGTTCCTATCGTAAATCCACCGTGTTCACTACCATTCCATTGTACGGGCGTCCTCGAATTGTCCCGTGATTTTTGCTTGAGGATTTCAATAATCTCTGCCTCATCCAAGCCTTCCTGTTTCTTGAGGTTAAACATATTTAAAGTCTCAACATCGCGATAGTCTTCAATCGACTCGAATTTCGGATTGGTCATCCCGATTTCTTCGCCTTGGTAAATATAGGGCGTTCCCTGCATCATATGCAGCGAGTTCGCCAGCATTTTAGCTGACTCCTTGTGATATTTTCCGTCATCGCCGAAACGTGAGACGACACGAGGCTGATCATGATTACACCAGAAAAGGGCATTCCAGCCGCCGCCTTTGTACATTTCCACTTGCCAGTTGGTTAGAATTTTTTTCAGAGCCTGGAAGTCAAAGTCTGCTTTTGTCCATTTATCGCCATTAGGATAATCGACTTTTAAATGATGAAAACTAAACGTCATATTAAGTTCTTCCTGGTCAGGGTTCGTGTACTTAATACAATTATCAATCGAAGTAGACGACATTTCGCCAACCGTCATAATATCGTATTGTGAAAAAACCTGTGCGTTCATCTCATGAAGAAATTCATGAATGCGCGGTCCATCTGTATAAAATTTGCGCCCATCACTGTTATCTTGAGGGAACTGCTGATTCTTAGAAATAAGATTAATTACATCAAGCCGAAAGCCGTCGACACCTTTTTTCAGCCAAAAATGCATCATTTCGTATAAAGCTGCGCGGACCTTTTCGTTTTCCCAGTTTAAATCCGCTTGAGTAACATCAAACAAATGAAGATAATACTGTTTAGTCGCCTCATCATATTCCCACGCTGAACCGCCAAACTTTGATTCCCAGTTAGTCGGCGGTTGTCCGTCCAAGTCATCCTTCCAAATGTAGAAATCACGGTATGGATTGTCCCTGGACGATCTTGCCTGTTTAAACCACTCATGCTCAGTAGAAGTATGGTTAATAACGATATCCATGATAATTTTCAAACCGCGTTTGTGGGCTTCTTCCAACAGCTTTTCAAAGTCTTCCATTGTTCCATATTCTTCGTGAATGGAATAATAGTCACTAATATCATACCCATTATCACGCCCAGGCGATTGATAGATAGGAGTTAACCAGAGAACATCCACTCCGAGTTTTTTTAAATAGTCTAGTTTTTCAATAATACCCTGAATGTCGCCAATGCCGTTTCCTGTTGTATCGTTAAAGCTTTTTGGATAGATTTGATAGACGACTGCTTTTTTCCACCATTCTTGTTGCACAATAAACACCTGCCTGTTTTATTTGAAAAATTATAAGAAAAAGGAGGGAGGAATCTCCCTCCATTACTGGAGTTTTATTTATTTTTTGGGTGTAAAAAGTGAATGTTGAATTCCGTTCCAGGCGCTTCGCTTTCCGCGGGGCGGGCGGTGAGCCTCCTCGGCGCTAAAGCGCCTGCGGGGTCTCACCTGTCCCGCTGATCCCGCAGGAGTCTCGCGCCTGAAACGAAGATCAACATTATTCTTTAACACAGACTATTTTTTGAAAGAAAATTTATTCATCCTTGTTTTGGCGAAGGCAATGGTCAAAATGAATGGTACGACAATCGCTATAACCATGGAAATGGCGAACATTACCATATGCTGCGGCTGAATGGATAAGAATCCAGGAATTCCGCCGACACCGATTGAGTTGGCCATGACATTGCTACCTACGGAAATGACTGCTGCAGCCATTGATCCCAGCATAGCAGCTAAGAATGGGAAGCCATATTTCAAGTTAATCCCGAACATGGCCGGCTCTGTTACGCCTAAGTAACAAGAGATTGCTGCTGGAATCGATACTTGCTTTTCTTCTTCATTTTTCCAATTGATGAAAATCATTGCAAGAACGGCAGAGCCTTGAGCAATATTGGATAAGGCAATCATCGGCCATAGGTTTGTGCCTTCAAACTGATTCATCAATTGAAGGTCAATCGCATTTGTCATATGGTGCAAACCAGTGATAACAAGCGGTGCATAAGCAAAACCAAAAATAGCGGCAAATACCCAGCCAAAAGCGGATGTTAAGCTTGAATATACCACATTTGAAATAGCAGAACCGATGCTCCAGCCGATAGGGCCTAATACTGTATGTGCGATTAAAACTGTTGGAATTAAGGCTAAGAACGGAACCACAATCATTGAAATCGAATTTGGTACAATTTTTCTAAGTCTTGTTTCCAAGAATGCTAGTAATAAGCCGGCTAAAATAGCAGGAATGACTTGTGCTTGGTAACCAATCATCTTAATTTGCGTAAAGCCGAAATCCCAAACCGGAATATCTTTTGCTCCCGAGACGCCATAGGCATTAAGCAATTGTGGAGAAACGAGTGTAATACCAAGGACGATACCCAGTATTTGCGAACCGCCCATTTTCTTCGTCACCGACCAGGTAATTCCGACTGGGAGGAAGTGGAAGACTGCTTCACCAATCAGCCAGAGGAAGGCATGGACACCGGCCCAAAACTGGGAAACTTCAACAATGGTTTTGGTTCCATCTTCAAGTAATTTGATATCGCCAATCACGTTTCTGAAGCCGAGGATCAAACCTCCGACAACAAGAGCGGGAATTAATGGTGTGAAAATATCTGCAAGATGCCCCATCATCCGCTGTAGCCAATTCTGATTTTGTTTGGCTGCAACTTTTGCTTCTTCTTTAGATGTCCCATCTACACCGGCAATTTTGACAAAGTCGTTGTAAAAGCTTGAGACTTCATTTCCAATAATTACTTGAAATTGACCTGCTTGGGTAAAGGTACCTTTTACAAGTTTAATTGATTCAATTTCTTTAATATCTGCTTTAGTTGGGTCGTTTAAAACAAACCGCATTCTTGTTACACAATGGGTAACGGCAGCAATGTTTTCTTTTCCGCCAATGTGGTCCAGTAGTTCTTTAGATGGCTCAGTGTACTTACTCATTTGTCTTTCCCCCTGTTTAAATGGAATTTTAACCCCAATTTTATCTCTATCCTTTTTATATACAGGCTTGTTTGCGTTTTCATCCAATTGTTTTGCTTGTATATACAAGTTTTGATTACGTTTTCATTTTAACTTGTATATACAGGTATGTCAACAAGGATTTTTTTATTTTATTTATAGATGTTGCTTGGGTTTGATTTTGAAAAAGGGGGGAGTATTTGGGTTTCAGTTTTCAAAAATCAGCGTAAAACCCCTAACTTTAGTTATGGGGATACGCATTAAGTAATCCAAACGGCATGTACCATCGCATGCCATTTGGATTACTTTCACTCTTTACAGCTTTAAACATTGAAAGAATATTTCGAAAATGGTAAGATAGTGATGTTAAAATTCTTCTGAGTTTTGACCTCCTAATGAAGAACTTAGTCTAGACCACTAAGTCCTTATTTGAACCTTTGACTTTTGATCAGGGGTTCTTTTTTCTGATATAGAGAACCAAAAATAAATAAAATAAGAGTAAGGATTCATACGCGAATCCTTACTCCTGGAGTCCTATGTTCATTTTCTCAGGATCTTAATTTTGTACTAGTTAATGATCAAATTCTTCCGCCGGTAAATGCTCAGCGCTATTCCGATCACCAAGCTATTGATTAGGATCGGAACGGTCCCGTAGCTGATAAATGGCAGTGACATGCCGATAATGGGCAGGAGTCCAAATATCATTCCAATGTTATAAAGTAATTGGACGGAGTAGATGGTTAACCCGCCAATGATTAGTAATTTTCCAAACTCGTCTTTGATGTTTACCGCCATAAGCGCCATTTTGACAATGATTACTGATAAAATCGCTATCAGGAATAGCGAGAACCCCCAGCCTAATGAATAAGTTAGTGTTAAATAAACAAAATCTGTATGTGATTCAGGAATGAACAGACCGTTTTTTGGAATTGACTGAAAGCCCCATGTCACTTCCTTAAGAATTTTCTCCGCCTGAATCGCTATGTATCCCTCGGATGATGGGAACTTGTGTGGGTCTAAAAATGCATAGATTCGGGTTTTTCGGTATGGAACCATTTGATTCCATAAAACAACTGTCGCAAGCACAGCGGTGGTGGCAGCCAGCAAGGTTGTTATTACGATCTGTTTCCTGCTGCTGAACCAATACATAAACATTACCATCGTAAAATAAACACAACAACTCGCAAAATTTAAGGTGCCAAATAATAATATAAGCGAGATGACAAATAGAATTCCAAGCAGCCACGTTTTCATTTTGGGATTCTTAAAAAACGAAGCCCAGGCAATTAGGTAAAAGGGAAGAACGATACTCGTATCAGTAGAAAATGGGCCAATTGAGAAGTAAGGACGTCCATTTATGTGCTTTAATAAAGGCAAATTCATTCCATTAGCAGCAATCAAAAGAATCACGGTGCCAATAGCGAAAAAAATCCAGCCTTTTCTTTCCCAGCTTTTATAATTGAGAAACAATAATCCGCCGACGATGAGAATCCCGAGGGAAATGCCAAAAGCCTTTGACAACCAGTTTAATGGTAAATCCGAGTTTTTTAAGACTAGCAGTGGTAAGGTTCCCAGTCCTAAAACGGTTAGAAATAAAAGGATTAACGTCCAGTCAAGCTTTGGCTTATAGATTTTATTAAATTTTGTTCCGATGGCGAGAGGACTGCCCATTTGCTCGACAGCTTTTCGTTCCGCCTCTGCAGCGGAATAACCTTCTTTTAAATAATGGCCGATATTTGCTTTTATATGCAGTTCAAGCTCTTTGGTCACGATTTTCTTGGCATCTTTTGAGCGAACGTAAGTCATGACTGAAGCGAGGAATTCATTCTTCATCATGAGCTTTCACCTTCAATTAATTTTTTTAGGAAAGGCAATTCTAAGGTGTTTTTTTCTTCAAGCTTTTTTAACCATTTCCTGCCTTTTTGAGTTAAGATGTAATACTTAAATTGGTCAGCCCAGCGGCTTGTTAATAGAGCATCCTGTTCTAATTGGTGGAGCATGGTGTAGATCAAACCTTCTTGTTCTTCAAACCTAGTAATATTTCTTGCCCTTAAAAGCTGGACCAATTCTATTCCGGTTTTTTCCGTACTGAGGAGCTGAAGGCTGGCTTCAAGAACGTTTTCCTGCTTTGTTCTGCGATTAATTGCTTCTTGGTGCTTATCGGTAAACACTAATTCTTTAAAAACAGAGTTCTTCATTGATTGCTTTAGATTCCTTAGTTTATTTTCCATCCTCAAACCCCTCCAGTTCTTCTCTTAATAGAACTTTTGCACGCTTCAACCTTGATTTAACGGTGTTTTGATTAACTCCCAAGACGGATTCAATTTCTTTTAACGACATGTCTTCAAAATAGAAGAGGTAGATGACTTCACGATATTTCATCGGCAGTTTCAATACGGCATTCGCAAGTGTTTGTTCCTCTTCGTGTTCAAGGACAGCTTGCTCAACAGTTTCGCTCGATGAACCAGTCATTTCTGTCATTTTTTCGGTTACCATCACTTTTCGGAAATACCAGCTTCGTAAATAATCCTTGCAATGGTTGGATGCGATTTTATAAAGCCAGGTTTTTAGTTTAGCGTTTTGCTTGTATGTATGAAGCGCCTTGTAGCATTTCACAAAAATATCCTGCGTCAAATCTTCCGCTAATTGTTTGTTTCGAACATATGAATAGACAAGCTGCAATATATCTTGACCGTATCTAGTCATGATTTCATTAAATAGTAATTCGTCATCTTCTGATTTAATTAAGTCGGCAACAAACTCTTCCAGGATGAACATCTCCTTTCTTTGTCTTAATAATAGACGGAGCACCATAGGTAAAAGTTTATTCTTTTCTCTATTATTGTCACATTTTGCGGTGGAGAGGGGGAGGGAATGAGTTTATTGGAGCGTGTTTTTTTTGTTAGAAGGGGTGGTCCGGTCGCCAATAGCCCTTATTGGAGCCCGTTTTCCCTGAAAAATAGCAGTCACGGTCAATAAGAATGAGAAAAAGGAGGCCGATGAATATTTTCGACCTCCCGTTTACAGATAAAGTCCCGCTAAGAAAATTCCAAGTGATTTCTGGTAGATTTCATTGAACAGCGAAATTGGCAGGGGATTAATTCCATGACCAAGTTCAATCGTGAAGCCTGGTCTCCGCCAATCTTGAATAAACCAGTCTTTGTAACCGGCGTAGCTTTCAATTGTTTTGACAGGCACATAGCCGCTGACCCTGCTAAATTCCTCCACGATGTCCTCTGACTGTGGCGGTTCGAGATTACCAAATCCCCAATAAATCTCTTCACATTGCGTATGAAAGGCTAGCACTCGGGTAAAATCCCGCTTTTTGGTCAGCTCAGCCATTGCGATTGCTTCTGGCTCGGACAAAGGTTTTTCTCCTCCATAATCTCGTGGTCCAGGATGATTGGGATTTCTTGCCTTCTCGACCTCCCATTTTGCCGGGAATTGATCATTTAAGTCAACACCGCTAATATTTGCTTTCCACCCCGAGAAATCAGTATCTCCATTATTTAAAGCCAAAACTCTGTTTCTCAAGTGTTCATTTACAGGTGGTCCGTGCAAAACGAGATCAACACCGTCTGGATTCACCATTGGAACAATGGATAAAGTGGTTTGTTCGTATAAACGGGACGTTGATAAACCGCGAATACTGTTTTGATTTGTCAGCGATAATAAATAATCATTTAAAAAGGTCATGATAACAGGAGTGGTAATCCATTCATTGGCATGAAAGGAACCGTTATAATGAACCCTTTTTCCGCCGCTACCAATGAGGATTTCCGGAATGTTTTTCCCAAGAACCGTATTTCCGATTGAAGGAACTTGCAGAAACGGGTACACCTCGAGTAATCGCTCGATATCCTTCATCAATTTAGCATAATCATATGACTGCCTGCCATTCACTAATCTCCATGTAATTCGCCTTGGAACTTTGATAATTTGAGTTTCCTTGAGATTATTTGGGTTTATTCCTGGATTCACTAGATAAACAGCGTCAAGAGGGAGATTCCGACTTTGGGCAATGCTTGCTAAAGTGTCCCCCTGGCAAATTTGATATTCTTGGGTGACGAAGCCTGGAATTCGGATTCGCTGACCAACCGAAAGGCTATTATGCGGAATAGTCCGATTAGAATCATGAATTAACTGCAAATCAATCATAAACAACTGGCTGTATTGCGATAATGTATCGCCCTGCCTAACAACAATCTCCACCTGGCAACCTCCTGATGAAAAAACAGTTTTACTAAAATGTATGCCAAATGGAATGAAATATTTGTTTGTTTTATGGGTGTCAGGCACCGTGCCAGATGTCCACTTAAATTAAGTCTTTTAACGCTGTTTCTAGATTGTGATATTGAAAGCTAAATCCTTGCTGCTGCAATTTTTTCGGAAGGCAATTCCTGCCGGTTAATGCTAAGCTCGGTTCTGTTTTCATGAAAAGATAGGCTCCGAGCCAAACAAATGGCGATGGGGCAGGGGGTGTCCACCCTTTATTTAGCACTTTTCTTAAGGTAGCCATAAATTCTTTATTGGTAACAGGATTCGGGCCAGTTGCATTATAAACGCCTTCAAATGTGTCGTTTTCGATTGCCTGCAGGAACATTTCATTTAAATCATCGATATGGAGCCAGCTGATATATTGTTTGCCAGAACCGACTGTCCCACCGAGGTTACGTTTAGCCAATTTTGTTAACGGTTCAAGAGCACCGCCATCACGACCGAAGGCAAAACCAATTCTCAACAGAGCTTGACGTGTAGCTGGCAGGGATTCCTTGAAAAATTCTTCTTCCCATTGCTAGCAAACTTCTACAGAGAACCCACTCCCGTGCGGCGAAGATTCGTCACAAATTGCTGTCGTATCACCAAAAATAGCTAAGGAGCCGGCTTGGACAAATACTTGCGGTGGGGTTTTACATGTATAAATCGCTTCCCGTAAAACTTTAACTGAATCAAGGCGGGAGGAGATAATTTCTTCTCGATTCGCCTTTGTATAAATACAATTAACGCTTTTCCCAGTAAAATTAACGAGCGCATAGCTGCCATCAATTTCTTTCGCCCAATCCCCTAAATGAATCCCATCCCATTGGACGTACTTCATTTCACCCTCAACTTTTGATTTACCTCTTGTTAGAATGATAACTTGATAGCCCTTATTGACGAGAAAAAGGGCTAATGACTTGCCTAAGAATCCAGTTCCAGCTGCTAAAATAATTCTCTTCTCCATCATTGCCTATCTCCTTTAATCTAAAAATCTATTTTTCCATTCTGGTTTAGGGAGCATGCAGCTGTCTTTTTTTCCAAACCAACGATACCTGTTTTTTGCGATTATTCCGTATAAAGGGTCTCTGATGAATGCGGGGATAATAAGGAAGACTGCAAGCAATCTCCAAGCCCCAGTTAATTTCCTGCAGACTCTTAGTGCTGCGGTTGATTTTACATGTATTTTTTCATTTTCTATAAAAACAAAACTATCGCTGTCTGTATTCAAGCCGTACTTTTTTAGCAGCGCCTGTCCTGTTTCACCTTGGAGGGAGGCAAACTTAAACGTACCAGTAGGGTCTCTTTTTATAATAAATTGCACGCTGCTGTTACAAAGGTTGCAAACACCATCAAATAATATGATTCGTACCATGCAGGACACCAACCTTAAGTTTCAACTATGTATAGGTGATTTAAGCATAGCATATTTTCATTTTCTTTACTTTGGAATTATGCACCTACGTGGAACAGCTGAGTACTATATAAGAAAAAAACACCCAATTTGCTTTTTGTAAAGTTGTCTACCTAGCGACATGATTGATGCTAGGTAAGGGGAAAATTTAATTTACAACATAATTTATAGAGTAATCTTGGAAAATATATGGATTTTTCACTAATTTATGATATTATATTAAAGGTTCGACATTTTTTCTATTAAACTGTTAATTTTGAGGGTTTTCGAGAAGGGGAGGGGCGTATTTGAAATTACTAATAAAAAAGACTCCCTACTTATTATTTTTGCTCGTGATGCCTCTGCTAGGTAAAGTTTATGAACTATTAAACACCCGAGCAAATGATGCTGTGGATCTTACAGCCACAGTTGATAAAGCCATTCCTTTTATATCCGTTTTTATCATTCCCTATATACTTTGGTATGCTTATTTGTTTTGTTATTTAGTCTATTTTTGCTTTAAGGATACCAAAATATACATTAAAACGTTGATTTTGATTGTGATTGCCGAGCTGATTTGTTTTGTGATTTACTTCTTTTTTCAGACAACAGTACCAAGGCCTACAGTGGAAGGTAACAATTTTGTTATTTACCTTGTTCAATGGATTTACGCGAACGATCGCCCAGTTAATTGTTTCCCGAGTATCCATGTACTTACGACATTTGCCATCATGCTTGCTTCACTAAACATTAAAAATAAACATGTACTAAACAACTTAACAATCCATATTTTAGGGACATTAATTATTATCTCGACTCTTTTCGTTAAGCAGCATGTGATTCTAGATATGATTGGATCCATGTTCCTTGTTACCTTCCTATATGGAATAACCTTTGAACTATTATCTTTCCGTGTTAGCAGAAAATCAGAGACCGTTTATGTGAAAGATAAATAGTTTAATAAAAACTCATAAAAAGAGTGTCGCTAAAGACACTCTGTTTGCGGTTTATAAAAAAAAGCTTGTTTACTAATCAGCCATAGGACATGGCCAATTAAGTCATATGAACGGTTTTAATATGTTGTAGATTTAAATAAACCGGATCCTCTTTCGCACTAATTAATTCCACAAAGTTATTCTTGATTCCCTGAATTTTGCCAATCACATTCTCGTTTTCGCCAATATTAAAGACGATTAATTCTCCCACTAACTTTTCAATTTGTACTTCAAAGGAGCGTGCAAATGATATGCTGCTCGGGTTAACAGGCAGACTTGCGTTGCTTAGACCGTAAGGCCGTTGATTATTGGTATATGGGATTAGCCATTTAAGATGGTTCAGCGAGATAAACATGGTCTTGTATATAGGGGAGTAAAAGACAAAGTAATTGTTCATGATGCTAATAATATAACCATGAAGTGCTTGGTTACTTGTTACATAGATTTCTGTAAAAATCCCCTTTGCGGAGGTAAGAGTTTTCCGTAATGAAATTTCTTCATTATGATTATAAATCGGTGTTGGTTCGTCATTGAAATTAATCTCATCAATTTCATCTTGCTTTAAAAATTGCCAGTTTTGTATATGAACAATTGGAATATAAAGATAATCATACCCATTGAAAATTACCCATAAATCACTGCCAATGTCCACTAATAACCCGCTGATAAATTTCTTTCCTGAAATCTCTACTTTAATATATCTTCCTCTAATATTTTTCAAATTCATTAACTCACATCCTTTCCTGGGTTTTACCAATTTACAAATAGAGAGGGCTTTAGGAACCAAGTTCATTTACGATTTAAGAATGCTGACACCTGCCCAGCTCATATTTGTAAGAATTCTTTGGAGTGCTGCCATAAGACGGGAAGTAAGATTGAAGGGAACTGTAATTTTTTTATCATTTCTTAAAGTGACTATAGCTAAAATCTAAATGTTCTTTTGCTTCTGTTTGGCCAGCCTGCAAATGGGAAAGCAGCCCTGCTATTTTCACGGGAAACGGGTTCACCGGCAAAACGGAAATTCCTCGATTCTTGCTGTTTTTGTACCCCTTCTATCCTAGTATCCTTTTTATTTGCACTTGTCACGTCTGTCCAAGAATCTCCTTTATTTGGACTTGTCACGTCTGTTCTAGTATCCTTTTTATTTGCACTTGTCACGTCTGTCCAAGGATTCTTTTTATTTGGACTAGTCACTTCTGTTCTAGTATCCTTTTTATTTGTACTAGTCACTTCTGCCTTAGTATCCTTTTTATTTGTACTAGTCACTTCTGTCTTAGTATCCTTTTTATTTGTACTAGTCACTTCTGCCTTAGTATTCTTTATATTTGAACTAGTCACTTCTGTCTTGGTATTCTTTTTATTTGTACTAGCCTCTCTTGTTTTATGTTCAGTTTTATTTGGAACAGCTTTTTCTGAAATAACCGGTTTAGAAACATTTGCTGTTTCTTGAACTTTTGCAGATTTTACTTCCTTTTTTGACTCCGGTAAAACTGATGCAGTTGTCGTTTCCGTTTTAATTGGTGAGGTTTCCTTTACAGGTTTCATTTCTTTCGGCTGCTCGCTCAGTTTCGCTTTGCTCATCTTTTGAGCTTCAATCTTTGCCTCTGTTCGAATCACTTTATTGGTAGTTGGAGTATTTACTTCTTCAGACTTCTGTTGATTACTACTGTTAAGGGCTGGGACTTCAACCTTTGTTTCGATTATAGGAGTTTCCGTTTTTATCGGTTGTGACCAAACCATTGAATTGTTGGGTTCGGCAATCTCATTAATTTCAGCAATTGGAGCAGCTGCTTCCTGCATTTCAGGCTGTTCTTTGTGAGTCGAAGCCTTTTGATTCTTTTCCGAGGAATTGCTGGCTTCATTCATTGTTAACGTTGATTTTGTTTCCTTTTTATTCTCTGACTTTTGTGCGGAAATGGTTCCTTGTTCGTTTGTTTCGTTATTTTTTTGTGCACTTCTCTTTGGCGCTTTCGGTTTGGCGGGTTTTTCTTCTTTAACAAATCCTTTTAAAATGTTTGAGACATGCGATAATTTGATTAAAATTCGCTCTTCACCATTAATTAATGTGACAAAATCGGAATCAATGTCACTTAATACGCCGCTAAACTTTTGTTTATTAACACTAAGGATACTTACCCAGGAATGTTGAAATGATTTAAGAAGTTCTGTTAAGCTCTGCGTCTTTTGAAATTCTGCAGTGGTTTCCTCGGTCTGGAACAGTCTTGTGTTTTTTGTAATCGCTTGGATTTTATCGATGTTATAATAGAAAATGTATTTATTTTCGGTCTCTAAAACCACATGGTCTGTTTCCACACCAATCAGTTTTCCTTTAAATACGTCTTCACCTACATAAAGATTTACATTGAAGCCCTTTAATAAATCCAATGCAGCTGAAAATCTTTCTAACCCCATGTATTTACCCTCCTTAAGAGATAATGGGTCGCTTCTCTAGTGGAGAAGCGACATTTTGGTTACTCGTTATTATCGTTGTTATCTTCAGAATTTTGATCATTATCCTCATTGTTTTGATTATTATCACTGTCATCAGAGTCATTTTTTTGTTTCTCTACCATCAAGCCATAGCTGATGTTTCGAATGTGCTTCATCGAATAACGGACGACTTCTTCCTTCACAATTAAAGAAGCAAAATCTTTATTTACATCATTAAGGACGCCTTCAAGGGCTTCCGTGTTTCCGCGATTAATTCTTACCCATTGATATTTGATACTTTCTAATAATTTATGGAAATTATCTCCGGTTTTAAAATCAAAGTTTTTGGGAATTTCTAATCCTAATTTCATTAAGTCCTTTGAACTCTCGGTAACACTTTTGACATGATTTGTTTTGTAATAAACAACTCCATCCCTTTCAGTTAGAAGGACGAAATAATCATCAAAAACGGCCAGTAATTTTCCTTGCCTGGATTCTGGGCCCCCCCGATCCACCCTGATTGTTTTGCCAACATGAAGGTTCATTACTTCTTTATTCATAACCCATAGTTTCCTCCTTTTATTTAAATAAACATTTACACTGCATCTATATGTATCACGGGGTGATGTTGTACTAATAAAGCCGCCTTTTTTTCGAATAATAGGTAAAAAATAGGCAAAAAAAAGTATATGATATTTAACCATATACTTCGTTCCTTATTGGAGAATAACCACTTGTTGTTTGAGATACGTATTCCTTTTCTGGATGAAATGGATGATAAATTCCTTCTCCTGCTTTAATATTTCCGGGCTTGCTTTAATACATGAATCTAGGTGAATGTACGGCATTATTGTTTGAAAAAGCTCATCAATCCTCTCTGTTTGCGTTTCAACCGTAAATTGGTAATCTAAAATCGAGGATAAAATATCGAGATAGGTTTTTTTAAACTGTGGAAAAAACAGCAATCTGCCTGTCAGGGTATTATAGCCCGTTACCGGTACAAAATCATAGTCAAGCGGCAGTCCGTGAAGGTCGCGGCCCCAGGTCCCATCATAGTCCCATGGTGTAATCTCGAAAACTCCGGTTTCACTATTTTGGTAAAGGGCATAATTATGGATAAAGCCATCGAAATTTTGCGTACAAACTACTCCTGCCAGCCACGTTAAATATTGATTGACATCAAGAATAATAGGTATTTGCTTTTCAAATTCCTCATTGCTTAAGGTGTTTGTCATGGCGATAAGGTTTTCTAACTTTGAAAGGTCTTTTTCATCACCATATTTTAGTGTGTAACCGTCATCCAAGCTCGTTTTCAGTTCATTTTCTGGAGTTAATAAGGAGAAATTTGCATGATAATTGGTGGCATAAATGATTGGCCCTAACGGCAATTTTCTTTTTTCTAAAAGATATTGATCGAAGGATTCGAGCTCTAAGTAAATCCCTTTACAAAAGCCATTTATATATAGAATAATATGTTTCGAGTGGGGAGCGGTAACCCCAATCTTGTCAAAGAAATCAAGTGAGAGTTTATTCCGGCAGAGCGTTATATCATTGAATTCTGCATTTAGGTGGATTTCATGTGCACCATTTACTGTAAATGGTTTTTGAAAAACGATATTATAGGATTTCTTTCTCTTCTTTCTAATTACATTCCCTCGGTAAGATAGTCCAATTGTGTATTGACTGCTGCCTATTTTAAGTACGGCAGGTACATGTTTATCCATCCAAATGTCTTTATCCAGTTGGTTTAGGTGCTTAGGATTAATAAAAATTTCATATTTTTGCAATTTATTTACTCCTAATTATACATGTTTTTTAGAATTGTATGCTCGCTAATTATTAATGGTTCCGTATCTTGGTCTTTGGTGTTAAATTCAAAAAAAATAAATGGATGTCTATATCAAAATCCACTTTATTCCCATAGATTATCAATGAGTATAAAATTTGGGGAAAGTGGTGGAGAATGGCAATGAGAATCGTCATGGAAGAATTGCTATCACAAGCACAAGAAAATGGTGTTGTCGGATTTTTAGATAATAATCCGGTTGAGTTCAAACTAGGAAAAAAGGGCAGTAAAGGGAAAAAGGGTAAGAGAGGAAGCCGTGGATCAAGAGGAAGTGCGGGCTCACGCGGAAGCAGAGGAAGCCGCGGATCAAGAGGAAGTGCGGGCTCACGTGGAAGCAGAGGAAGCCTCGGATCAAGAGGAAGCGAGGGCTCACGCGGAAGCAGAGGCAGCCGGGGATCAAGAGGCAGCCGGGGCACACGTGGAAGCAGAGGCAGCCGTGGATCAAGAGGCAGCCGGGGCACACGTGGAAGCCGAGGCAGCCGTGGATCAAGAGGCAGCAGAGGCTCACGTGGAAGCCGAGGCAGCCGCGGGTCAAGAGGGAGCAGAGGCTCACGTGGAAGTAAAGGCATACGCAGATCAAGAGGAAGACGCAGATCAAGAGGAAGACGCAGATTAAGACGCAGCCGCAGAACAAGAGGAAGCCGTGGCTCACACGGAAGTAGAGGAAGCCGCGGGTCAAGGGGAAGCCGGGGCTCAAGCGGGAGCAGAGGAAGCCGCGGGTCAAGAGGCAGCCGGGGCTCAAGCGGGAGCAGAGGAAGCCGCGGGTCAAGAGGCAGCCGAGGAGGCTCACGCGGAAGTAGAGGAAGCCGCGGGTCAAGGGGTCCACTAGGAAGCCGAGGCAGCCGGGGCTCAAGAGGAAGCCGAGGATCACGTGGATCAAGAGGAAGCCGAGGATCACATGGAAGCCGAGGCAGTCGTAGATCAAGAGGAAGCCGAGGATCACGTGGATCAAGAGGAAGCCGTGGATCAAGAGGAAACCGTGGCTCACGTGGAAGCCGAGGCAGCCGTGGTTCACGTGGAAGCCGAGGCAGCCGTGGATCAAGAGGAAACCGTGGCTCACGTGGGAGCAGAGGAAGCCGTGGATCAAGAGGAAGATAGGGCTCACGTGGAAGTAGAGGCAGCCGCGGAACAAGAGGCAGCCGAGGTTCACGCGGAAGCCGAGGCAAACGTAGATTAAAAGGCAAGAAAGGTCTCATCTTTGTAAGTCAGATATTACACAGGATTCATCAAGCGATGAGTCCTGTTCTAATTTTTATAAATATTAGGAATACAAGGAAAAATAAAAGCAAGATTCAAGATCATTACTGGCTGTTCACTATTCCTTTTTGATAATATTGATCCATTAATGCTTTCGGAACCATGCTCCCGCCCGTCGCCCAGGCAATATGGGTACCATTACCCGCTTTGTTCACTAAATCACACTTTTGTAAATAATCGGTTCCCTCTTTAGCTAATTTAACCGGCCCAATCAATCCCGCCAGTGCAGAAGGTTCTAAATGAATATCCTCTGTATCCACGAGGTCCTTTAACAATTTATACAAACAAGCATCACTGACTGTGTAATTTCCGCTTAAAAATGGTTCCACGGTTCTGCCGACAAATCCGGATGGTCTTCCGACAGCAAGGCCATCTGCGTCGGTGATATTATCAATACCAAGATCTTGGACCGAAATTTGCTCATGAAGTCCCGTCATTAAGCCGAGTAACATACACGGTGAGTGGGTCGGTTCGGCAAAGAAGCAGTGGACGTGGTCCTGGAACATTAATTTCAACCCAAATGCTACTCCTCCAGGGCCGCCGCCGACACCACAAGGAAGGTAAACGAACAATGGATGATTTTCATCAACAGTAATCGCTAATTCTTCTAATTGACTTTTTAATCGTAAAGCCGCCACTGCATACCCTAAAAATAAATCACGGGAATTTTCATCATCCACGAAATAACAACTAGGGTCTGCTTCAGCTTGAATTCTGCCTTCCTCAACAGCTTTACTGTAATCTGCGTCATACTCGATTACATGGACATTTTGGCTTCGAAGCAAGTCCTTTTTCCATTGCTTTGCATCAGCGGACATATGGACGGTTACCTTAAACCCTAACTTTGCACTGATTATGCCAATACTTAAGCCCAAATTTCCTGTGGAGCCTACGGCAATTGAATAGTGAGAAAAGAAGGTGCGGAACTTTTCGCTGGCTAAAACTGAATAATCATCATGAATGGATAACAATTGGTTTTCCAATGCCAGTTCTTCTGCATGCTTTAGGATTTCATAAATGCCGCCCCTTGCTTTAATCGAGCCTGAAATAGGGAGATGACTATCACATTTTAACAGGAACTCACCCAATATAGGTCCACCGAAATCTTGCTCCAATTTTTCTTTCATCGTCGGAATCTTCAACAAGGGAGATTCTATAATGCCCTTTGAAACGCTGGTCTCAGGAAAAACCTTAGCAATATAGGGGGCAAACCGTTTTAACCTATCCTCAGCACCTGCCACATCCTTTTCGGAAAGCGGAGATTTTTCGATTCCATTCAGGAATTTTTCAAGTTTTGGATTGATCCAAAATACTTCTTCCAAGGATAGGAGCTTTTCCAGCAAAGGGAGTTTTTGATTCTCTAGCCATAAGTGAATATCAGTTTTTTCCATCATATAATCCTCCAACCGTATCAGGATATATTCAGTTTATCATAAATACAGCTTAGCTAACTTACCCCAAAAACCGGCACGTTGACTGTACGGTTAATATTATGTTATAGTATTTTAATAGAAAAACAGAAAAGGGGGAAGTCCATTGGGAAGTTGTATCGAATTGGTGAAATAGCAAAGTTAATGAATATCTCTAAAAGGACAATTGATTACTACACCCAAATGGGCTTACTTAACCCGATTAGAACGGATTCTAATTATCGATTGTATGGGCGTGAGACGATTCAGATTTTAGAGCTGGTAGAACATTACAAGAATCTTAAGATGCCGCTTGAGGAAATCAAGTCTTCCATTGAAATGATTCACTCAGAAAATAGTATCGACAATCAAAAGGTCGAGCAACATTTTGAACAAATTGCGCTGATTATGGAGCATTTAAAAGAGGAATTAAAGGCGATGCAACCTATTCTACAAAAATTGAACAAGCAGCAAAAAGAACAACTGGTAAGCAAATTATCGTCGCAAGGACTTACATTGGCACAAACTTTATATTTAATTTTTAAATAAAAAAATATATGCTCGAAAATAATAAACTAACTTGGAAAAAAACGGGAGGTGTATTCCTTACTTGAAATTTTTAAGTAAGGAGACTATTGATCATTTTTAATTTGCTAATGATAGCAATCTTAATTGCTTTTACAGCGTTTTTCGTATCATACGAATTTGCTATTGTTAAAATTCGCAGCACGCGAATTGATCAGCTAGTTGCAGAAGGCAGCAAAAATGCAGCCGTGGCTAAAACAATTGTTACAAATCTTGATGAATATTTATCTGCTTGTCAATTAGGGATTACCGTTACAGCATTAGGTCTAGGCTGGCTGGGCGAACCAACAGTGGAACATATCCTGCATCCGCTATTGGTTAAATTAAACATGCCGGAATCAGTTTCTAGTATAACATCATTTATCCTGGCGTTTGCTTCGGTAACCTTCATTCACGTCGTAGTGGGTGAGCTGGCACCGAAAACGTTTGCCATTCAAAAGGCTGAAACAATCACGTTAATTTTCGCCAGACCAATGATGCTATTTTATAAAATCATGTATCCTTTTATCAAGTCATTAAATGGCTCTGCCCGCATGATTACTGGACTATTCGGTTTGAAGCCCGCTTCAGAACACGAAACGGCACACTCAGAAGAGGAGCTTCAAATCATTATATCTGAAAGCTATAAAAGCGGTGAAATTAATCAATCTGAATATAAATACGTGAATAATATTTTTGAATTCGATGATCGAAATGCCAAGGAAATTATGGTGCCAAGAACTGAAATTGTCGCTTTTGATATCTCACAATCGTTAGATGAATGTCTGAAAATCGTGACGGAAGAAAACTATACGCGGTACCCAGTCATCGATGGCGAAAAAGATAACATCGTTGGAATGGTCAATATGAAGGAAGTATTTACTGAGTATATTAAAGGAAAGAATGTTGAAACTTCTATAGAGGAATATGTTCGTCCCGTCATCCAAGTCATTGAAACCATTCCAATCCACGATTTGTTAGTCAAGATGCAAAAAGACCGGCTTCATATGGCCATTTTAATTGATGAGTATGGAGGAACCGCCGGGTTAGTAACGGTAGAAGATATCTTGGAAGAGATTGTCGGTGAAATTCGCGATGAATTTGATGCTGATGAAGTCCCAGATATAAATAAAATAAGTCCAAATACAACAATAGTTGATGGAAAAGTCCTCATTAATGAAATCAATGATTTGTTAGGATTAGACATAGACGAATCTGATATCGATACAATCGGCGGCTGGATTCTCTCGGAAAAAATGGAAGTATCAGAAGGCGATACCATTAGCTACAAGGATTATGAGTTTAAAGTTCTTGAAGTCGATGGCTATCATATTAAGTCTTTAGAGATTGTCAAAACAATCAAGCAGGAATCCTGTGCTTAAAGGAAATTTATACATTTTAAAAAAAGCGGTACACTTTATAAGGTGTTACCGCTTTTTCATTTGCAAATAAATATTTGACCATTTTAACAATAAAACATATACTAATAATCAAACAGACATTTGAATAATGGGCGGTGAACTAGATGAAACATGATGATATATGTGAAATAACCTGCGTTGATGAGGATAAAGTTAAACGCGTAAAAGAATCGGTTTCCCAGCAAAATACAATGGCTGTTTCACAAATATTTAAAGCGTTATCTGATGACACTAGAATTAAAATCGCTTACGCCTTAAGCGTTGAAGATGAATTATGTGTATGTGATGTAGCTAATATCGTAGGAAGTACGACTGCTACTGCTTCCCATCATTTACGGCTGCTGCGAAATTTAGGGTTAGCGAAATATCGCAAGGAGGGCAAATTGGTTTTCTACGCTCTTGACGATGACCATGTTAAACAACTTATTCAAATCGCATTTGAGCATCAAAAGGAGGTGGCCTCCCATGAGTAACGCGTTAGAACAACCAAATGAAAAAACCGTCTATCGGGTACAGGGATTCACCTGAGCTAGCTGTGCGGCAAAGTTCGAAACGAACGTAAAACACCTGGATGGTGTTTCTAATGCAAGTATAAATTTCGGTGCTTCCAAACTTACCGTTTATGGTGAAACAACCATAGCAGAATTAGAGAAGGCAGGGGCTTTTGAGAATATCAAAGTCATTCCTGATAAACAACGATTTGAAGAGAAAAAAGAACCTTTCTTGAAAAAATATTCAACCGTCATAGCATCATTTGTTTTCTTGCTTATTGGCTGGTATGCCGGACACTTGAACGGAGAAGAGAGTTTCTTTGCGATTCTTGCGTATGGGGCAGCCATTTTAATAGGCGGTTATCGTCTTTTTATCACCGGACTAAAAAATTTATTCCGTTTAGAATTTGATATGAGAACCCTGATGACCATCGCCGTTATAGGAGCAGCCATCATTGGAGAGTGGGGAGAAGGAGCAACAGTTGTCATCTTGTTTGCCATTAGTGAGGTACTAGAATCCTACTCAATGGATAAAGCACGGCAATCGATTCGCTCGTTAATGGATATTGCACCTAAAGAGGCCTTAATTCGAAGGAACAACGAAGAAATTTCGGTAGAAGTGAACGAAATTCAAATCGGTGACATCTTAATCGTAAAACCTGGACAGAAAATCGCCATGGACGGTATCGTAGTAAAAGGAATATCCGCAGTTAATCAGGCAGCCATCACGGGTGAATCTGTCCCCGTGTCGAAAACGATTGATGATGAGGTTTTTGCTGGCACCTTAAATGATGAAGGACTTCTTGAAGTGAAGGTTACCAAACATGTGGACGATACCACGATTGCCAAAATCATTCATCTTGTCGAAGAAGCTCAAGCTGAAAGGGCTCCATCCCAAGCATTTGTCGATCGCTTTGCCAAATATTATACACCCGTTATTATGTTTATTTCCCTGTTAGTAGCAGTGCTCCCACCGTTATTATTTGATGGGGATTGGAATAAATGGATTTATCAAGGGCTGGCTGTATTAGTGGTTGGCTGTCCATGCGCACTTGTCATTTCGACTCCTGTTTCGATTGTGACTGCAATTGGTAATGCTGCACGAAATGGGGTTTTAATCAAGGGCGGTATCCATTTAGAAGAAATGGGTGCAATTAAAGCGATTGCCTTTGATAAAACAGGAACTTTGACGGAAGGAATTCCAGTTGTAACGGATTATCTTCTCCAAACCAATAAAAATGTGAATGAACTGCTAGCTATCATAGCTGCATTAGAAAATGGATCACAGCACCCCTTGGCTTCGGCGATAATCAAAAAAGCAAAGCAGGAAAACGTACCATACAAAGACATTAAAATAGCTGACTTCTCTTCCATTACAGGTAAAGGAGTCAAAGGCAGAGTCAATGATAAAATGTATTATGTCGGCAGTCCAAATTTATTCGATGAAATCTTACCGGATGGGATTTCGGCGAGCCTAAAAGCAAGGATTACTGAACTGCAGAATAATGGGAAAACCGTTATGGCGGCTGGTACGGCAGCTGAAATACTGGCACTACTTGCAGTTGCTGATGAAGTGAGGGGGAACAGTAAGACTGTTATCGAGAAACTTCATTCATTAGGGATTCAAAAAACAATCATGCTTACGGGTGATAATTCAGGGACTGCCAATGCAATTGGTAAGCAGATAGGAGTTTCTGATATTCAGGCAGACCTATTACCTCAGGATAAATTAACATTTATTAAAAATTTACGAAACAAATATGACCATGTTGCAATGGTCGGTGACGGTGTGAATGATGCTCCTGCTCTAGCTGCATCAAGTATAGGGATTGCTATGGGCGATGCAGGAACAGATACCGCGTTAGAGACAGCGGATATTGCTTTAATGGCCGATGACCTAAGTAAACTTCCATTCACGTTAAAACTAAGCAGAAAAGCCTTATTTATTATCAAACAAAATATCACCTTCTCACTAGGCATTAAACTTTTGGCGCTTTTACTAGTCATTCCAGGATGGTTAACACTATGGATTGCCATCTTTGCGGATATGGGTGCCACACTTATTGTCACATTAAATGGATTACGACTGCTCCGTGTAAAAGATAAATAATATATTGGGCTTCAAAATGTGGATGAGAATAACTATGAATAATGGTTTAAATCATAAGAAGGCGCGATTACTCGCACCTTCTTATTCTCTTCATCGATTCCTAATCGGTATCTAGTGGTTGGTGGTTATTTCTCTCCTTCTGTGCTTATTTGGTTACTTCGTTCCGGGAGCTGGGTGATCAACCCCTTTAACGTGATGACTATGTCCAGCATCTTCTGTAGTATGGAAATCATAGTAATGAACGTGCATTCCATTTCCAACTGGAATCGCCGGTCCGGAGTATGCTTTATAATGGTGGGTATGACCATCCTCAAACAAAACATATCCTTCAGTATAATGGATATGACCTCCATCTTGGGTTTGAATAGGTGGTGATGTAACATCCAAGCATTGATGAACATGATTTAAACTTAGTCCTGTATAATCAACTGACCCATGGTTATGGTGGGGAACAAATCCATTTACAAAATCATCCTTTCCTATTTTCGCCACTTAAATCATCCTTTCCTATTTACTATCATGATTAATTAAATATACGCAACGTCCTCAGTGAATAATTCAATTATTTTATAAAAATATGGTGGTCGTTAATTCTCTTCGTATAGAAATATTTGAACCATAGAATACTAACGATAACTTACGTTCAAATTATCAGATCGGTAAGCAGAAGAATTTTAGGGGAGAAGGAAGATTGGAAATATTTTACCGTGCTTTCATCGTTTTTATTATGGGCTATTTGTTTTTACGGGTGACTGGAAAAAAGGCTGTAGGCGAAATGCATTCATTTGACTTATTATATATCTACGTACTGACCAATATCATCAGTACGCCTGTGGAAGTCAATCATATTGGAAAATCGTTAACGTACGCTGCTATCATAGTCATTTTATATAAAATCTTTGTACGTTTATCTTTATATAATAAATTAAGATGGATTCTTTATGATAGTCCGACAGTATTGATTCGTAACGGTGATATTGATAGAAAAGGGCTGAAAAAGGTCCGGATGACGATTAATGAGCTATTATCACAATTAAGAGTAAAAGGGTACACGGATAGTCAAAATATTGAAATGGCTGTAATGGAAGATACAGGGAGTATAAGCGTGATCCCTAAGTCAGATTACCGGCCAATCCAGCCGAATGATTTAAACTTAAATGTAAAGAAAGAATATATACCTATTCCATTGATCATGGATGGGCAAATTCTTGATTATAATTTAAAATATCTTCAACTAGACCGGAGCTGGTTATTTAATGAGGTGGAAAAAGCCGGGGAAAAGGTAGAAACAATTACGTTAGCTACTTTTTTAGAAAATCAAAAAGTTTTTATCGATAATTATGAAATGAAAGAACATAAAAATGATCCGTATTACTACAAGCCAGGGAAGGGGTAGCATAACCTGTATAATTGATTATATGAATGAACAGTTTAGGAGGAATAATAGCAAAAAGACCGCTAATCGATTTAATCGTCAGCGGTCTTTTTGCTATAATCCCAATATCTTATGCTATCTGTTTTTCCTGTCGATTCACTTTTTATAACATTTCCATCCTTGTCCTTATATACTTCATATTCCCCATATGTTTCTACGATATAGCCATCTACTCTTTCAAGTTTCTCTAATTTTTCTTCCAATTCTGGAATATCACTTGATGGCTCAACAGCAACGGGTTGGACCATGGCAGGCTGAACGGATGAATAGGCATAGTTTTTATTGAAAAATGAGTAAGGTGAATCCAAGTAGGCAGCTGCCGCTAAGGTCACCAAAAGAAAAGCAACACTTGTAAAGGTTTTTATTTTCATGATATACAGGGCTCCTTTTATAGAATTATCCTGTATCCATTTTATGCATGTCCGATGAAGCCATATGCCTAAAAAATTTAGTTTTGTACATTAGTTGCTTTTGCCGTATTCAGCTGTGGGCGGAAGACGACAAATAACAGAAAGGCAACGATTGTGATAATGGCTCCTGAAATATAAGGCAGACCTGCCGCCATTGAAAACAGCCAGCCCCCTAGCGGCGGACCGATAATGCGGCCTAATGAATCAAAGGATGATAAAAGTCCGGTAGAGCTTCCATGCCCTGCTGTGGACGTCTTTGTCAGCAGGGAAGAGACGCTTGGGCGGATCACTCCGTTACCGAGCCCAAAAATAGTTAAATAAATCGCAGCAGTTGTAAAACTATGTACAAGCAAGATTGAACCGAATCCTATGGCTGAAATAATCATGCCGCCTTGTATGACTGCACTTTCCCCGTATTTTTTTGTTAATCTGCCGACCAAGCCACCTTGAACCATTGCACTCCCAAAACCCATGATCATGAAAATGTATCCAAGCTGGATTGCGTCTAACCCTGCTTTTTTAGCGGCAAAATAAGCAAAAGTTGCCTCTAAACCTGAGAGGGATAACGAAATTAATAACTGTACGAAAAACAGCACTGACACAGCTCCATTGAAGGCCTTCCAGATGGATGTTTTTTCCTTTGAGGCAGGACCTTTTTTTTGTTTTGATTCCTTTAACAGAATAAATACTAGGATCAAGGTGATAAAGGATGATCCACTTGCAAGATAAAAAGGCATACTTAAGCTGAATTTCGAAAAAATACCGCCGATCGCCGGTCCGAACACAAACCCTAAACCTGTGGCAGCACCGACAATTCCCATTCCTTTCCCGCGATTTTCTTCCGTTGTGATGTCAGCAACATATGCCATTGCGGTTGGCATATTTGCAGATGAAAGAATACCGCCCAGAATTCTGGCTGCAAATAACATCCATAGCTCAGTTGAGAGAGCTTGGATGAGGAAAGATAAACCGAGACCGAATATCCCGATCATCATCACTGGCTTCCGTCCGATGCGGTCGGAAACCTGACCCCATATTGGTGCAAAAATAAGCTGCATCAGTGAATAAACTGCCATTAACAATCCGAGTTCAGTGGGATTTGCCCCAATTGCCTCGGCGTAAAAAGGTAATACTGGAATAATAATTCCGAAACCAACCATAACCAAAAACATTACCACAAATAAAATCGGTAAAGCAGATTTTGTTTGCAATGGATTCTCACTCCCTAGATGATTAAAAAAAATCATTTCTGTCCTATTATAGGATAATTGAAATAATCGTTCGAATCAATTTTTACCTATCTTGACGTTAGTATGCAGCGAAACCATTCGTATAACCTTATGAAAAAGAACACATCTCTATTTGGAAATGTGTTCTTTTGCTTATTTAACCGCTTTTCTTGTGCTTTCTGATGTAAAGTCGGCGATGATGACAAGAATCATATAACATAAGAGAAGCAGGGTGATTTGTGTGTAATTGAAAAAGCTCATTGCCAGTTTGAAATCCATTCCCAAACCGCCGGCTCCGACAAAGCCAACGACAATCGTAGTTCTCATAATAACTTCCCAGCGGTAAAGAATATAGGTGAGAAATCGCGGTAAAACCATTGGAAGGATGCCGTAAAAAAATATTTCTACCTTAGAAGCACCAGAGGCAGCTAAATTTTGAATCGGCCTTGTATCCATGTCTTCGATTACTTCTGCCCAAAGCTTACCTAGGATTCCAAAGTTATGAAGGGCAAGGGCAACCGCTCCCGGCAGCAGTCCAGGTTTAAATATAAAGATTATCATCATCGCCCAAACTAACTCTGGGACAGCTCGTGAAAAAACATAAACGACACGGACAATTCCATATAGAAACCAATTGTACCATTTCTTATTTGAAGTCAAACTGCCATTAGCAATGTTCCGGGCCGCTGGAAGAACAGTGAAAAACGCTGCAATCGTTGCAAACCCAATCGCCATGATGCTCATTTCAAGCGTTTCAAGCGTTAAATTTAATGCGGCAGCCCAGCTTGCAGTATCGAGGAAAGCCGGATGCCTATCGTTTAAGCCAATCAAGCCCCCGAAAAACTTCTTCGCATATTCGAAATTTTTACCAGAAACTAATTCAAATAACCGGGCATTCTCGCCCAATCTGATATACACCCAAGAACCAAGGATTAACAGAATAGCAAAAAAGGTGGAACACCACCCAGTGCTGAAACCATGGCTCCGCTTCCGTTCCGTTAACCCTTTACGTACAAAATTACTCCAAATATCTACAACAAGCACTAATCCGATTAGAAAAAACACATACGACCATACTTGATCATATTTCAAATCGGCAAGCGAAAGTTGAATCTGATAGCCTAGGCCGCCGAGCCCGACGAAACTCATAATAGCTGAAGAACGAATTGCACATTCAAAGCGGTACATCGTATAACTGATCATATCCGCCCAAATCAATGGAAGATAGCCATAAAGCAGGATTTGAAGCCTGGTTGCACCTGCAGATTTTAATGCCTTAATGGGCTGCTCGGAAACATCATTTAACATATCCGCAAAAATCCGACCAAGGATACCGCCATATGGAATCGCAAGGGCAAAAATTGCCGAATATGGTGAAAGACCGACTGCGGCAACAAAAAGCCAAGCCCAAATTAGTTCATGAATGGAACGAGTGAATCCTAATATACCCCTGAAAAACACCTTTGAAATCATCCTGGAGGTTTTATTAGAAGCAAGTACACCTGAGGCGAGAATTCCGATAATAAAAGCATAAATAATTGCAAGCGACATCCCGGCAACGGCGTAGGCAAGGGTAATCCACGCCGATTCAATGCCAAGTGATAGCACTCCTGTGGACAAATCAGGATGAATGAGACCTTCAAAAATTTGCAGCATCGTCGGTATGCCGCCAGCGTGGAATAGGTCTGTACCCCATTGGATTGAGAAAAGACTCCAGACAAAAACAGCTGCCAAAACTAAAGTAAGGATGAACCGATTATGCATGCGAAAGATCGATTTCATGCCTTATCACCGCTTTTAAGCTGGTACAATTCGGCTAAAAGGTCATCTGTTACATTTTCTGTTGGCAGGTCAAAAAATATTTCACCATTTTTCATAGAAATAATTCTGGTAAAATACTTCCTGGCGTATTCAACAGAATGTAAGCTCGTGATTAACGTTTGCTCTTCTTCAGTAACGATTTTCGTCAGCATCGCCAAAATATCATCGGCTCTTGCAGGATCAAGGGAGGCAACCGGTTCATCGGCCACAATCACTTCAGGTTTTTGCACCAATAATCTTGCCATGGCAACACGCTGCTGCTCACCGCCGGATAAGGTTGAAGTGATTTCAAACGCCTTCCCGTGAAGTCCAACCCGCTCTAATGCTTTGAGTGCCATTTCTTTTTCCTGTGGAAAAAGTAAGGAAAAGAGTGATTTAACAGAACCCCATTCAGACAGTTTTCCGGCTAACACATTATGAATCACTGCAAGGGGTCCAATTAAATCGAATTGCTGGCGGATTACACCGATTTTTTTGGCGAACTTTTTACTTTTTTTATAGGCAGAAAGGGGCTGGCCATCCAGGAGGATTTCGCCGCTAGACAGTGGTACCATTCTAGCAAGGGCATTAAGCAGCGTCGTTTTACCGGCTCCGCTTGGTCCAATTAAAGCTACTAATTCCCCTTGTTTAATGGTAAAAGAAAGGGAAGATAGGGCTATCTTCCGCTCAAAGTGTTTTGTTAAATTTTTTACTTCAATCATGTATTTTGAAGACATTTCTATAACACCTACTACTTAATGATCTTTAGTTCTTTGGCAACCGTCTCAATCTTTTTGTAATTGTCATTTTTTGTTTCAACAAAACGATCGGTTTGGAATAAATCAGCAATTTCTTTTTGCTCGCTAGTAATCGAGAGAAGGGCTTCTTTTACTTTACTCTTCGTACCCTTTCCGAAAACATCTTCAACATTGCTGTTTACCGTCCAATTATAGTCAAAATAGGCAGGAGTGGTGTAGAATACTTTTACTTTATTCGTATCTACTTTTTTTTCTTTTACAGCTGCTTCCCAAACTGCCTCGTTCAATGCCCCTGCTTTAAAAGCACCTGATTCAATCAGCTTGTATGTTGTATCATGTGAACCAGAGAAGTTAGGCTTGCCGTCAAAGTCCTTATTCGGATCAATTCCTGCCTCCGTTAAATAGTAACGCGGCATTAAATGCCCGGAAGTGGAGCTTTCACTGCCAAAGGTAAATGACTTGCCTTTTAAATCTTCCAGTTTCGTGAAATTTTCGGAAGACTGGGTAATAAATACGGAGTGGAACTCAGCATCGCGCGGCCGTTGGACAATCGACTCTGCTTCTGGAACAAGGTTTCTTGCCTGAACACTTGTTAAGCCGCCAAACCAGGCCATATGAATTTCACCGCGTTGAAAACCAGTTACTAGTGCTGCATAATCAACAGACGGTACAAATTCAACCTTTAATCCTGTCTTTTCACTAAGATATTTAGCAACTGCCGTCATGCCTTTGTCAAGATCAGCGGCATTTTGGTCAGGAATTGCACCGATTTTAAACACTTCTTTTGTTGCTGCCTCTTTTTTTCCTTCACTAGCTTTATTATCCTTTTGCCCGCAAGCAGCTAGGGAAAATACAACCATGACAAGAATAAGGGCGGAAAGCCATTTTTTCATTGTAATACACACCTCATATTTTTCTTAAAATTACACCCATTGATAATTCCAATGGAAGTGTCTTAACCTTTATATTATAAAGAATAGTTATATCAAAATAAATTCAATTTATCTATTTGTTCGATGGAAGGTAATCGGTTTTTTGTATAGGGTAATATTGGAAGCGAATCAAAAAGCAAAACCCCCCGCGAAAAGTGCAGGGGGCTTTGAAGTTATCCCTATACAGTCTGCTGCGACCATTCCTCAACATTCCATACCTTCGTCACCCAATCTTCATAAAAATCAGGTTCGTGGCAGACAAGGACAACGGTACCCTTGTATTCTTTAAGGGCACGTTTCAATTCTGCTTTTGCATCGATATCTAAATGGTTTGTCGGCTCGTCGAATAAAATCCAGTTACTTTCATTCATCATTAGCTTACAAAGACGGACCTTCGCTTGTTCGCCGCCGCTTAGTTGATTCATCTGGCGGGAAATATGTTCATTCTTTAAGCCACAGCGGGCAAGTGCTGCGCGAACTTGGTGCTGATCCATCGAAGGGAAGGCATTCCAAACATCATCAATCGGGGTAATTCCTGCTGCTTTTACTTCTTGCTCAAAATAAGAAGTGAAGAGGAAATCACCGCGTTCAACCTTTCCATTTAAAGGCTCAAGTTTGCCAAGCATTGTCTTAAGAAGCGTAGATTTTCCGACCCCATTACAGCCGATGATTGCGACTTTTTCTCCGCGCTCTAACGTCATACTCATTTTTGGCAGCAGCGCATGGTCGTAGCCAATTTCTAAATCATTAGCTTCAAAGACATACCGGCTGCTGCTGCGTGATTCTTTGAAACCGAAAGTAGGCTTCACCGCAGTTTCTGGTCGGTCAATCCGTTCCATCCGGTCCAGCTGTTTTTGCCGGCTCTTTGCCCGGCCTGTCGTCGAATAACGGGCTTTGTTTTTAGCGATGAAATCTTCTTGTTTTTTAATGAATTCCATTTGTTTTTCATAGGCATTAATATGCTGGTTCTTATTAATTTCCGCAAGTTCCAAGAATTTTTCATAGCTTGCCGTATAGCGGGTCAGCTTGGAAAATTCCAATTGAAAAATGACATTGGATACGGGATTCATAAATTCCGTGTCATGGGATATGAGAATAAACGCGTATGGGTAATCTTTTAAATAAGATGTCAACCAGCGAATATGCTCAACATCTAAATAGTTTGTCGGCTCATCAAGTAATAAAACTTTTGGCTGTTCCAATAGAAGTTTAGCAAGCAGGACCTTGGTACGCTGCCCGCCGCTTAAGGCGGCAACATCACGTTCTAAACCAATCGCATCAAGCCCCAATCCCCTAGCGGCTTCCTCAATTTTGATATCTAACGAATAGAATCCGCCGGCATCAAGGGCATCTTGGATTTCACCCATTTTTTCCAACAGAACTTCCAGCTCTTCGGGTGAAGCATCAGCCATTTGGGCGGTAACCTCATTTAATTCCCTTTCTTTTTCAAAAAGAGGAAGGAAGGCGTCGCGCAGAACATCGCGCATCGTTCTTCCTGGAGTTAGTACGGTATGCTGATCCAAATAGCCGTAATGGACACCAGGCGTCCATTCTACCCTGCCGCTGTCATGAATTAATTGGCCGGTAATAATATTCATTAACGTGGATTTACCGACGCCATTGGCACCGACAAGGCCGACGTGATCTTCAGCTAATAGTCGAAAGGAAACATCCTTAAATAAGGTGCGGTCTCCAAATGTATGTGATAGGTTATCAACAGTTAATAAGCTCATTTTTATTCGTAATCCTCGCTTTGTTCAGGAGTTTATACATTTCTACATCATACTAGATTTTTACGAATTCGACTAGATTTTAAAAAAGAAAAATGCTGTAAATTTTCGAATGATGGATTCTCTAAATCACAAGCTATTTGAAAGGCAATGAATAAATCCCAATATTATTTGGGCAATTTAAATAAAAAAAGGAAAAAAAGTATGATAGGACTTTTAATTGCTATTTTTGTATTTAATTTTATTGCCTTTAAGACCAATAAAAGATTAACGCCCAATCATATTGTTCATATCTGGACATTTACGATCGCTTTCCAAACGCTTTTCGATATGTTCATGGAACTTAAATTTCACGGCTACTGGTATTTTAAAAAAGCAATTGAATGGGAAGGAGTCCTTCCGCATGTGTTGCTTGTCCCGCCAGTCAACATGATGTTTTTAAATTGGTATCCATTAAATGCTAAAATCAGTAAACGTATAGTTTATATTATCGTATTTGTATGTGCCATTTTACTGTACGAACTAATTACCTTGCTTCCGGAGCCGTGGGGATACTTCCATTACGGCTGGTGGAAATTATGGCATGCCGCTCTGATTGACCCCGTACTTTTATTAATTTTGTTATTTTATTATAAGTGGATAGGCAGGATTGAACGAATCAGGGAAACGTAGAGGCTGAGAATGCAGCCTCTTTTTCTATTTCTAATGAAGACGTTTAAACAAGGATACTAGCTTGTACATATATTAATAAAAATAGTTGGGAGGAGTGATGATGGTGGTTAGACAAGATGGTGTTACAATTGGCACAGTTTCAGGAGGAATTGTCAACTTTGGCGGCGCTGAAATAATTGCACCAATAACCATAACAAAAACGGTTGCAGGTTCTGGTTCTGAAAATGCAGGACAGACAATTATCACAAACTCTGGGCTGAATCCAGCGCAGCAGAAGAGGTTGAAAGAGTTAGTAGACTTCGTTTAGACGGTGCTTTAATAGCAGCGTCTTTTTTTCGTTAATCTCTGTGATTTTACTGATTGAATAGTCATTCATTTTCAGTTATGATAAATGGAGTAATAAAATCAGAAAATTCAAAACCGTGAGGTGAGAGGATATGAAAAAGTCGATTCCTGATCAATGGTATCGTCAATTAAGGTTGCCGGTCATTGCTGCCCCTATGTTTCTGGTGTCAGGCACCGAGCTTGTTAAAAATTGCTGCTTAAATGGGGTTATTGGCTCATTTCCAGCCCCTAATGCCAGGCCAATTGAGGTTCTTGATCAATGGATGGGGAAATTAAACGAGGAACTTGAGGAGGAGCGCGTTAAAGAGCCTAACCGAAAGATTGCGCCGTGGGCGATGAATATGGTCGTACATAGCTCTTACAGCCGCCTTCAGGAAGAATTGGCATTACTTAAAAAACACAAGCCACAATTAGTCATCACCTCATTAGGCAGTCCCAAACAAGTTGTTGAGATTGTCCATGAATATGGGGGCTTGGTTTTTTCGGATGTCAGTGACCTGAAATTTGCTAAGAAGGCAGCAGAGGCTGGTGTTGATGGGTTAATCTTAGTTGCTAACGGTGCCGGCGGGCATGCGGGGCAAATTAATAGCTTTGCCTTTGTGGATATGGTCCGAACTTTCTGGGAGGGAATTATTATCCTTGCTGGATCGATTTCAACAGGAAAGGGAGTATTAGCTGCTCAGGCTGCTGGAGCAGATTTTGCCTATATGGGAACGCGCTTTATTGTCGCGACTGAAAGCATGGCAATTGATGATTACCGGGAAATGCTGGTTGCGGCAACCCAGGAAGATATTATTTTAACGGACGCCTTCTCCGGCATTATGTGTAATATGTTAAAACCTAGTATTGTCAAAGCAGGTCTAGATCCAAATCAACTGGAGAAAAAGGACAAGGTTGACTTCGATACGATGCAAAAAGAAACAAATGCGAAAGCCTGGCGCGATATTTGGTCCGCCGGTCACGGGGTAGGAGCAATTGACCGGATTGAATCAGCTGCAGCTATTGTCAACCGTTTGGAAGCTGAGTATCATGATGCACTGGAAAAGGTTAATATCAATGCAGCTAAATTTAGCATAATTCCCGTAAACTAAGCGTATGTCTATAGGCATCATGGGCAACAGGATCATAAAGTTGAAAGAAATAAGACCCAGTATTAAAGGTCTTATTTTTTTATTTCTTCTTAAACAAGCTTCGAGCAAACTATCTGAGCAAATAACCTGATTTCTAATTGGGTAATCTAAAAGGAAGAAAAATATTTTTCACACTTTGTCCACCAGGTATGAACAAATAGCGTAAAATATGATAAAGTATACTAGAAGAATCCATAAGTACTGCCATTTAACGAGTACATAAGTGTCCGTGTGGAGTGGACAAATGTCTTTTTCTACTACCATTATCCAGATAACTAAGGGGGAATTGAAGTGTCCAGTAACACTTTGGAGCAATTTTTAAATGATAACCTTGAAGATTTAAGGGGTAAGGGCCTATATAATGTCATCGATCCGCTGGAAAGCCCAAATGGTCCAATTATAAAGATTAATGGAAGAGAACTCGTCAATTTATCTTCCAATAACTATTTAGGCCTAGCCACCGATGAACGACTAAAAAAAGCGGCAGCTGAGGCGATTGAAACATACGGCGTCGGCGCAGGTGCTGTCCGAACAATCAATGGAACTCTTAAGCTTCATGTCGAATTAGAAGAGAAATTGGCTGAATTCAAACATACAGAAGCAGCAATCGCATACCAGTCTGGTTTTAATTGTAATATGGCGGCCATTTCTGCGGTAATGGACAAGAATGACGCAATTTTATCGGATGAATTAAACCATGCCTCGATTATTGACGGCTGCCGGCTGTCTAAAGCAAAAATTATCCGTGTCAATCACTCCGATATGGAAGATTTACGTGCAAAAGCCAAGGAAGCAAAGGAATCTGGCCTGTACAATAAGATTATGGTGATTACCGATGGCGTGTTTTCGATGGACGGCGATATTGCCTTACTTCCGGAAATCGTCAAGATTGCCGAAGAATTTGATTTAATTACCTATGTGGACGATGCCCATGGCTCAGGTGTTCTTGGTGATGGTGCAGGGACAGTCAAACATTTTGGATTATCTGATAAAATTGATTTTCAAATCGGAACGTTATCAAAGGCAATTGGTGTTGTTGGCGGTTATGTAGCAGGTAAGAAAAACCTAATTGACTGGTTAAAAGTCCGCAGTCGCCCGTTTTTATTCTCGACTTCTTTAACCCCAGCCGATGTGGCAGCGAGCAAGAAGTCAATCGAGATTTTAATGGAGAGTACCGAGCTTAATAAGCAGCTATGGGAAAATGGCAACTATTTGAAAAAAGGCTTGAAAGAATTAGGGTTTAACATAGGTAACAGCGAAACGCCAATCACCCCATGTATCATTGGAGACGAATCGCTCACCCAGCAATTCAGCAAACGTTTGAATGAAGAAGGAGTCTATGCAAAGGCAATTGTCTTCCCAACCGTTCCACAAGGGACTGGTCGTGTCCGCAATATGCCGACGGCTGCCCATACGAAGGAAATGCTGGATCAAGCCATTGCGATTTACGAAAAAGTCGGTAAGGAAATGGGTCTTATTTAATCCAGCAGTGACACCCTTGATATGAGGGTGACGTACCTATAATGTAAAGCAGAATTTTTTAGCATAAGTGAAGAGGACGGAGAAACGATGAAGCGTATTTTAATTACAGGTGCTTTAGGGCAAATTGGCTCAGAATTGACCTTAAAGCTGAGAGACATCTATGGAACAGATAATGTAATAGCCACCGATATTAAAAAGAATGACAGCGAGGCAGCAGGGAGCGGTCCGTTTGAAACGGTCGATGTGACCGACTTAAACCAAATGGTGGAGACAGCGAAAAAATACAAAGTAGATACGGTCATGCATTTGGCTGCACTTCTATCGGCAACTGCAGAAGCTAAGCCAGTATTTGCCTGGAATTTAAATATGGGCGGGCTGTTGAACGGGCTTGAAACTGCAAGGGAACTAAACGCCCAATTTTTTACACCGAGCTCAATCGGCGCCTTTGGTCCATCTACGCCTAAGGATAACACACCGCAGGACACGATTATGCGCCCTTCCACTATGTACGGTGTTAACAAAGTGGCCGGCGAGTTATTGGCCGACTACTACCATCAAAAATATGCGGTCGATACCCGCGGCTTACGTTTCCCAGGGTTAATCTCCTATGTGGCCCTTCCTGGCGGCGGAACAACGGATTATGCTGTTGAAATCTACTATGAAGCAGTCAAAAATAGCAGATATACCTCTTATATTGATAAAGGTACTTACATGGATATGATGTATATGCCGGATGCCTTAAATGCAATTATTGATTTAATGGAGGCCGATTCAGCCAAGCTAATTCACCGCAACTCCTTCAATGTCACTGCAATGAGCTTTGACCCTGAAGAAATTGCTTCTAGTATTGCCAAGTATGTACCTGGATTTGAAATTTCTTATCATGTTGATCCGGCTCGGCAAAAAATCGCGGATAGCTGGCCAAATTCGATAGATGCAACGGCGGCAAAAGAAGAATGGGGCTTTAAATTCGAGTATGATTTAGACAGAATGACAAAGGAAATGCTTGAAAAGCTTCGTCAGAAACTATAAAAAGTAAAAATCCTGAACCAAAAAGGGTTCAGGATTTTTTATATAAAGATATTGGGTTATGAATGTTTTCCATTATAGATAAATGGGAAACAGCGAGGCAATAAATGCCACGCTGTCAGCGGTTTACATAGATAAGTTTGTCTTTCTTTTCGGTAACCCGGCCAATGATTGCTGCTTGGACTAATCCATTTGAATGCAGATTATCAACATATTTAGAAGCTTCCTCTTCACTAATGGCAACAAGGAGGCCGCCTGAAGTAATCGCATCACAAAGGACAAGCTGTTCTTCTGGAAGGATATTGTAGTAAATGACATCGTCAGCTAACCATTTTTGATTAGACTTCGAGCCTCCTGGTACAACACCATCCCTTGCTAATTCAACAGCTCCTTCAAGAAGCGGTACTTGACTAAATGAAATTTCAAAGCTTACGTTACTTCCACTTGCCATTTCACTCCCATGACCAAGTAAGCCAAAACCGGTTACATCTGTAACGGAATGCGGGTGATAGTTCATTAACACTTCTGCAGCCGTTTTATTCAGCATTGCCATTGTGTCAGTAACAATTTGTTCCTGCTCTTGCGTTACGACGCTTCTTTTTATCCCAGTAGTCAGGATTCCTACCCCAATAGGTTTGGTCAAAACTAGGACATCGCCGGGTTTGGCCCCAACGTTTTTCCAGACCTTATCCGGATGAACAATTCCTGTAACAGACAGACCAAACTTAGGCTCTTGATCATCAATCGAATGGCCGCCAACCGTAATTGCGCCTGCTTCTTTTACTTTATCAGCAGCACCGCGGAGAATCTCGGCAAGCATGTCTGCACCAAGCTTTTTAATTGGAAAACCAACAAGATTCAATACTGTTTTCGGTTCTCCTCCCATTGCATACACATCGCTTAACGCATTTGCAGCCGTAATTTGGCCGAACATATAGGGGTCATCGACGATTGGAGTAAAATAATCAATAGTCTGAATAAGTGCAATCGTGTCAGTTAACCGATAAACACCAGCATCATCGGAAGTATCAAGCCCCACTAATAATTCTGGGACAGGTTCTTGTTTCGGTAATAAGCGCAACACTTGCGCCAGGTCCTCGGGACCAATTTTGCAGCCTCAACCAGCTTTTGTAGATAAAGAGGTCAGGCGAATTTTTTCTTGTTCACTCAACATGTCCACCTCCATTTTATTAGTATAACTGTTTCGCAATAAATCCGCACTACAAGTGCAGAAGATTTGCCCAATAATAGCTGATGGGATAAAATATTTCTAACATCAAGGTGTTGGAAAATGAGGAGGAAATTTCATGAAAAACTATCATATTATTGTCGAATTCTGCATGCAATGAAACTATGCACCAAAAGCTGCGAGTTTCGCGGAAGAGTTATTTAACCATTTTTATCGTGATATACAAAAATTAGAACTAATCCCTAGCTCTGGAGGCGCGTTCGAAGTGTCAGTTAATGGAGAGAAAATTTACTCAAAGCTTGACACAGGGATTTTTCCAGATACAGCAGAGATAATTGATATTATTTCTACGAAGTAATCCTAATTCCTTTTCTTGAAGAGGGTTTCGGTAATATTGTTATGTAAACTGCCCGTTAAAAAGTAAACCAAATTTGGAATTAAGGCAGTGTAATAAATCTGTTTTTTCCTGATCCTTTTTCTGTCTTTGAAATAAATACTTCAAGGATCCCATTTGAAAAAGAAGCCGATACTTTTCGTTGATTTATCTTATAAGGGAAATCAATGGAACGAATTCGTGTTTGTTGGTCCGGGGAGGGGGGGTATTTAGATGCAGAAATGATTAATTTTTCTTCTTCTATATATACCTGGATTTCTGATGCCTCAAACTGGCTTAAAATCGCTTCGACAATCCATTCCTTGTCAGTTTCGTAAACATCGATTTGGAATTGAGTCTGGTCATAATATGAGGTCAATGGATCAAGAAAATAGTTTTCCAGCCACTTCTCTACTAAATCAAAATCAAGGTCCTGGTTTTGATCATCTTTCTTTTTTGTCATATTCAATCCCCCTTGCTTGTTTCATTTTATTCATTCCGAATTAAAACGTGAAACGGATGTGATATAATAGGAATAAAGAAGGATAAGTGAAGGAGTTTTTACTTGTGAAAGAATGGTTACGTTCAATTCCAGCCATTCATGAGCTGCAAAGCCATGATGCGTTTTTGTCTCTGCAAGAGGAGAGTAATCTTGATCACTTGCAGCTTACGAAGCAGTTAAAAGATGTTGTGGATCAAGTAAGGGATACCATTATTCATGATAAGTGGGCAGGCGCTAAACCAGGGACAAACCGCTTTATTGAAGAGTTATTTGCAATTCTAGAAATGAATTTAAAAAAGCAATTTTCCTATACAATTGAAAAGGTAATCAATGCAACGGGAACAATCCTACATACCAATCTTGGCAGAGCAAGATTAAGCGAGAATGCAATTAGCCATGTGGTGGAAACAGCCAGAAATTATTCAAATCTAGAATATAAGTTGAATGAAGGCGCACGGGGTTCACGCCATAGTCATGTTGAAGCATTGCTAAAGGAGATTACCGGTGCCGAAGCGGCCATGGTCGTCAATAATAACGCATCTGCTGTTTACCTAGTTTTAAGGGCAATGGCTAAGAATAAAGAGGTCATTGTATCAAGGGGGCAGCTAGTTGAAATTGGCGGATCTTTTCGAATTTCCTCGATAATGGAGGAAAGTGGCGCACAGCTTATAGAAGTAGGAACAACCAACAAAACACATCTTTACGATTACGAGAACGCAGTAACTACAGAAACTGCGATTGTTATGAAGGTCCATACGAGCAACTTTAAGGTAGTCGGTTTCACAAAGTCAGTTGAGACAGAAACACTGATTGATTTAACAAAAAGGCTTGATGATGTTATTTTTTACGAAGACCTTGGAAGTGGTGCACTTTATGACTTCAGGAAGCATGGAATTGGTGATGAACCGGTAGTCAAAGAGGTTATTGAAATGGGGGCAGATGTCGTAACTTTTAGTGGAGACAAGCTCCTTGGCGGTCCACAAGCTGGGATTATCGCCGGTAAAAAGGAAATTATTGATTGTTTGAAAACACATCAGTTAGCCAGAGTGGTCCGGGTGGATAAGATGACTTTAGCAGCGCTGGAAGGGACGTTAATTGATTACGCACGCGGTGAAAAAGCAATGCGAAATATCCCCGTCATCCGTGATTTATTAGTTTCTCTTAATGAAATAGACGAAAGGTCTAGGGTCTTCGTTACAAATTTGTTACATAGGACAAGCTCCTTTCAGGCAAAAATATTTCCACATACAAGTCAAGTTGGCGGGGGAACGATGCCGGACGTTGTGCTTCCAACCTTGGTTATTGCTTTAATACATGATTCTTTAACGGCTGAACAGCTTAGCAGAAAACTGCGTACCGAATCGAAACCAGCGATTATCGCACGAATTCAAAAAGAAGAATTTATTATTGACCTAAGGACTGTTACTCTCGAGGAAGAAGCTATCTTGCTTGAAAAATTAGTAAATATAGGAGACCCCTCTTAATATAAGAGGGGTCTATTGTTTTTTTTACAGAATTTATTTCTATGAACTTTGAGAATTGTCCAGCTCCAGCGCCCTAGCGGCTAGTGTCCTTCGCGCTCCGCCCTACGCCGCTGAACAGGGCGCTTACGCTTTTCTTATCACATATCATGGTGTGAATTGTGTTTGGCTCGGGTATGATTGCGATTCTTTACTTTGTGAGAACCGCTCAATGGTTCCGGCTGCCCGGATTGTTTCGGTGCGTTTTTTCGCATATCTTTGCCGTCGTTTTTGTTCATTTTTTTATCCCTCCTCTGTAATTAGGATGTAATCAATAAATCTTTTTATGCCGAATATTTTTTGCTGTTCTGTGCAATTTAACGGTATACAAAATGAAGGAGTGAACAAGAGAAATGCAAAAATATCCTTACAACAAGGACAAACAACAGGCTTTTCAAGCGGCACAGCAAGGATATGAAGAGGCCCAAGGACTGTTTAATACCATCATTAGTGATAGTGCCAGTTATGGCCATCAGCTTAAACATTTAAAGAATGAAGTAAATGAAGCCTACCAGCAAATTGAAAATGCCCTTGAAGTGGCTTCGGAACATCAAAGATCACAGTTAGAACGGTTTCAACAAGACCTGCAAAGTATGGTATCCGAAGTGAATCAGACCGAATAGATAAAGCAGGAGGGGGGCCCTGCCATATGGGTCACCCCTTTTTGTTTTTCTTATTGATTTTTCTTGCGCTTTTTATTGTTCATTCTCTCTTTTGCTGTTAATTCCGGTTCACTGGCTAATTCCTCGTTAAAACCTGCTCCTTTTCCTTGCCCTTTAGCAGCATTCATTCCAGGAATTACATGATTAGACTTTCGTTTTACCATATCATTCACCTCCCAATACTGTTACTATTTCCTTTATATCTTGAAAAATGACAATGAAAAATTTTTTTGAGATAATAATAAAGAAGATGAGTATTTTCCCTAAAGTAATTCCACTCTATTGCTAATGCGATTTTCATAATATTTCGAACAAATTACATAAAAGACATAAGAAAAACTTATCAAGCTCAATAACTTTCTTGTTATTTACTTATGTAAACGGTTGTATTAAGATAAGAATTGTGAGAAAAGTGAAGCTGGATGGGAAAATTCAAACTTTTCGACTTTTCGTTAATTTTGTTTTATTATGACGAATGAAGGGGGTTTTACACATGGTAAAAAATGATGTTTTTAACGCACGCGCTTCCTTTGAAGCGAACGGCAAACACTACCACTATTACCGTTTAAGTGCATTGGAAGAGGCAGGTATTGGCAAGGTATCCAAACTGCCATATTCCGTGAAAGTCTTACTTGAATCCGTACTTCGCCAATATGATGGCCGTGTAATCACACAAGAGCATGTTGAAAACTTAGCAAAATGGGGAACAGCTGAGCTGAAAGAAGTGGACGTTCCTTTCAAACCAGCGCGTGTCATTCTCCAAGACTTTACGGGTGTTCCAGCGGTTGTTGACCTTGCTTCCTTAAGAAAAGCAATGGCAGACCTTGGCGGCGACCCAGACAAAATCAATCCTGAGAAAACCGTTGATCTTGTTATCGACCACTCCGTACAGGTTGATGCTTATGGTTCAGATGATGCTTTAAAAATTAACATGGATTTCGAATTCGAACGAAACGCTGAGCGCTATCAGTTCTTAAGCTGGGCGCAAAAATCATTCAATAACTACCGTGCCGTTCCACCAGCAACAGGGATCGTACACCAAGTAAACCTTGAATACTTGGCAGATGTTGTTCACGTGGCTGAAACAGACGGTGAACTAGAAGCATACCCAGATACACTTGTAGGTACTGACTCACATACCACGATGATTAACGGTCTTGGCGTTCTTGGCTGGGGCGTTGGCGGGATTGAAGCAGAAGCAGGCATGCTTGGTCAGCCTTCTTATTTCCCTGTACCAGAAGTTGTTGGGGTTAAATTAAATGGCGAGCTACCAAACGGCGCAACTGCAACGGACCTTGCACTAAAAGTAACACAAGTACTTCGTAAACACGGTGTGGTTGGTAAATTTGTTGAATATTTCGGACCAGGTGTTTCTTCATTACCACTTGCGGACCGTGCAACCATTGCTAATATGGCTCCTGAATACGGTGCCACTTGCGGATTCTTCCCAATTGATGATGAATCCCTTGGCTACCTGCGCTTAACTGGCCGTGAAGAAGAGCAAGTTAAGGTTGTTGAAGAGTATTGCAAAGCAAACGGCTTATTCTTCGACCCATCATTTGAGCCAGTTTATACTGACGTAATCGAAATCGATCTTACTGAAATTGAAGCAAATCTTTCTGGTCCAAAACGTCCACAGGATTTGATTCCACTTTCAAAAATGAAACAAGAATTCGTTAAAGCTGTTTCTGCACCACAAGGAAACCAAGGCTTTGGTTTACAAGGCACCGAACTTGATAAGTCAGCAACCATTAAATTCACGAATGGCGACCAAGCGGAAATTAAAACAGGTGCTGTCGCGATTGCTTCCATTACAAGCTGTACAAACACTTCTAACCCATATGTATTAGTGGGGGCAGGCCTTGTAGCTAAAAAAGCGGTTGAACTTGGAATGGAAGTTCCTAAGTTTGTGAAAACTTCTTTGGCACCAGGTTCAAAGGTTGTAACTGGATACCTTCGTGATTCCGGCTTACTTCCATATCTTGAGCAAATTGGCTTCAACCTTGTTGGGTACGGCTGTACAACATGTATCGGGAACTCCGGTCCATTAAAAGAAGAAATTGAAAAAACCATTGCAGAAAACGACTTATTAGTTACCTCTGTTCTTTCTGGTAACCGTAACTTTGAAGGACGTATTCATCCGCTTGTTAAAGCAAACTATCTTGCATCACCGCCGCTTGTAGTCGCATATGCCCTTGCTGGTACGGTGAATATTGATTTCGCTTCTGAAGCGCTAGGAAAAGATAAAGATGGAAATGATGTATTCTTCAAGGATATTTGGCCATCAACTGCTGAAGTGAACGATGTCGTGAAGCGCACTGTTACACCTGAATTATTCCGAAGAGAATACAAGAACGTGTTCGGTGATAACGAGCGTTGGAACGAAATCCAAACAAGCAATGAGCCATTATATACTTGGGATGAGAATTCAACCTATATTGCTAACCCGCCATTCTTTGAAGGTTTATCACCAGAACCAGGTGAAGTTGAACCATTAACTGGACTACGTGTGGTTGGTAAATTTGGTGACTCGGTTACAACTGACCATATCTCTCCTGCAGGAGCAATTGGTAAAAATACTCCAGCTGGTAAATACTTGCTTGAAAAAGGCGTTCAGCCTCGTGATTTCAACTCTTACGGATCACGCCGCGGTAACCATGAAGTGATGATGCGCGGAACATTTGCAAACATCCGTATTCGTAACCAAATCGCACCGGGCACAGAAGGCGGCGTCACGACTTACTGGCCAACTGGCGAAGTAACTTCGATTTACGATGCATGCATGAAATACAAAGAAAACGGTACTGGCTTGATTGTTCTTGCTGGTAAAGATTACGGAATGGGTTCTTCACGTGACTGGGCTGCTAAAGGTACAAACCTATTAGGCATTAAAACAGTTCTTGCTGAAAGCTTCGAGCGTATTCACCGTTCAAACCTTGTGTTAATGGGTGTTCTTCCGCTTCAATTTAAACAAGGCGAAAGTGCTGAAACACTTGGTCTAACAGGTAAAGAAACAATCGATGTTCAAGTCGATGAAAACGTAAAACCACGTGATCTTCTAAAAGTGACAGCTACAGACGAAGCTGGTAACAAGAAAGAATTTGAAGTACTTGTCCGTTTCGACTCTGAAGTGGAAATTGATTACTACCGTCACGGTGGTATTCTGCAAATGGTATTACGTGAAAAATTACAAGCATAAGCACAGTAAGAAAACACCATGTCATCTTCGGCATGGTGTTTTTTTAGAAAGGGGTACATATGTTTTTGAATGAAATGGCCAAGAGATATGGGTTAGAGGCAGCTGCTCTTATACAAATCAGTGATGGCTATCAAAATTCCGTTTATAGCTTTAGCCGTTCAGGTGGTGAATACATTTTGAGATTATCATCTGGCAGCCGGTGGAGTTTCCTTGAGCGACAAAGTGAAATGAAATTTATACATGCATTAGGAAATGAGGGTGTACAGGTTTCCCGTCCAATTCCTTCAACTAATAGGAAGTTGATAGAAGAATTGCTTTTTCAAAATCGGCATGTTTTTGCCACCACTTTTGAAAAAGCTCCTGGCAAACCCGTAGAGGTTACAGATGAACAGGTTTGGAATGCTGATTTTTTTTACCAATGGGGGATGTTAATCGGTAAAATGCACTCAGCCTCAACGCAATTAACAGAGAAGTTTGATCGACCGATCTGGTCCAAGGATCAACCGGACCTGTTTAACTTAATTCCAAAAATCACTTCAGACCAAGTAAGGGAACGATACATCCAACACTTGTCAAAGCTGAAGGATTTCCACCAGGACCATGAGATTTTTGGACTGATTCATAACGATTTCCATCAAGGAAATTTCTTTGAAAGTGGAGGTAGGATTACTGTTTTTGATTTTGATGATTGTGCCTATCATTGGTTTGCTTATGATTTAGCCGTTTCCTTCTATCACGCGTTCTGGCAGACATCGGCGTTTACACCGGAAAACAACCAATTTAGCACCATTTTCTGGGACCATTTTTTAAAGGGGTATGCGCGCGAGCATATCATCAAGAAAGAAATGCTTCAGCAGATTCCGATTTTTCTAAAAATCAGAGAGATTTTCTTATATGTTTTATTTTCAGAGAAATGGGATTTACAAAACCTTGAGGACTGGCAGGTATTTACTCTTAAAGATTTACAGGACAAAATTGAGCAGAATATTCCATATTCTGCTGTTAATTTTCAGGAAGTGATTGACAAACACATCTGATGTTCAATAAAATGTAAGTATCAAACGAAAAGGGATGAATAAAGGGCCAATGAAATTATAATCTTATTTTTCAGCACATGATTCGAATAATCGAAAATGATGAACCTGAAGAATGGGATTAGTTTGCCCTTTTTTATATCCTAACCGTATAAACCATAATGCCGAACCTTTTTAGGGTTATTTTTGCTGTGCATTTATTATGGTTAATTATGATAGAAGGAATTAAAAAACTCGCTTCAGGTTCATGAAGGGAGTTTTTTTATGTTTAATAATCAGAAGACGATCGTAAAAGTAATTGGATTAGAAAAAAGTTATCACTTAAGGAAGATATTAGACAATATCAACTTTGAGATTAAAAATGACGATAGAATCGGCCTTGTCGGTTATAATGGCACTGGGAAAACGACACTTGCCAATTTAATTTTTGGAAAAATAACTCCAGATAATGGATTAATTGATAAATCAAGCGATTTGCGGATGGGTTATCTTTCGCAGTCGATAGATTATGAAGTAAGTCATTTTCAACAATCCATTGCTGAGGTCGAAGAACACGAGTTGTTTAAGCATGCCAGTGAGCTTGGACTTCAAAAGGTTTATGATTGGGAGGATAACCGCTTGTCCACTTTAAGTGTCGGCGAAAAATTAAAGCTCGCTTTATCAATGGTTTGGACCTCAAAGCCGGAGTTCTTAATCTTGGATGAACCGACAAATCATTTGGATTTCACTGGAATAAACTGGTTGGTTTCGGAATTAGAAAAATTTAATGGTCCTGTATTAATAATCTCGCATGACCGCCATTTTTTAGATAAAACAGTTAATCGTATTTTTGAATTAGAGGATAGCCGAATTCAATTTTACAATGGAAACTATAGTGACTATCGTATAGAAAAAGAGCAGAGAATAGAGAATCAGCGTCATCAATATCATGTTCAGCAGCGCCAAATCGAAAAGATTGAATCGCAAATGGATCAGTTAAAGTCTTGGTCAGAAAAAGCACATCGGGATTCTACAAAGCAAGGATCTGCCTCAGAAAGAAGACAAATTGGTTTTAAAGAATATCATCGGGTAAAGGCAAAAAAGCTGGATAACCAGGTGAAATCGAAAATGAAACGATTGCAAAATGAGCTTGATAAACACAAAATTGAAAAACCGATGGAGGAAGCTGCGGTTCGATTTCAGTTTGACAGCCATGGAAAGAGGGGCAAACGGATTATAGAGGCGAAGAAGCTAACAAGAGCGTTCGAGGAACGGATTCTATTCGAGGATTCGCATTTCTACATTAACCACGGCGAACGAATTGGGTTGTTGGGTGAAAACGGCTGCGGGAAAACGACATTAATTAAGATCATACTCGGTGATGATTTATCCTTTGATGGGGAGCTGTGGAAGAGCGACTCCGTAAAAATTGCATACTTAAGCCAGGATGTAGCTGATTTGCCCGCTGATAAAACAGCGATTGAGACATTAGGGTTTACGGATAGAGAAAGTATTCTAAAGGCAAGAACAATGCTTGCTAATTTAGGCTTAAAGGAACAGCTGATCACCAAGCCAATTGGGACACTAAGTCTTGGTGAGCGAACGAGAGTGAAGCTTGTCGATATTTTAATGAAGGAATATGATGTTCTTATTTTAGACGAACCAACCAATCATTTAGACTTACCAAGCAGGGAGCAGCTTGAACAGACATTAAGTGAGTTCACTGGGACGATCATTACCGTTTCACATGATCATTATTTTCTTAATAAACTTTGTGACCGGCTGCTTGTGTTTGAAAATCAACAAGTTAGACGAGTTGAAATGAAATCAGAGGAATATCTCAATAAGGATGTAAAGAGTGGCGATGGCTCTGATGAAGCACTGTTAATCATTGAAAACAAAATCGCCTTAATCTTGGGTGAATTATCATTAATTGATCAAAAAGATCCAAAATATCACCGTTTAGACGAAGAATTTAACGAACTTCTTAAACAAAAACGAAATTTAATGGGGTAAATCGTAACAGAGAGCAGGAATTCCCGCTCTCTTTGTTCGCTATCAGACTTTTTTCAATTTTAATTGCAGAAATGCCAGGTTTATTTGCGAATCACTTACCTCATCGTTTTGAACCCCATAATTGAAGCAGCTCTTTCTCTCTTTCCGAACGCATGCCCGATTTCCACTCGTCTTCAGACAGTTGTCGATTTTTTTCCCATTCATAAATTTCCACTAAGCTCTTCTCAATGGGTCTAAAACTAAGCCCGCTTTGAACTGCCTTATCGATATTTATTGAAAAGGCACCCCGCCAAGGCTGCTCAAGCTCTGGCGATAATGGTGAATCTTCAGGTACCCAGAGTGGCATTTCGGTCCATGGTTCCACACCTTGATCAAGCAGGAACTTTTCATCAGCCCAAACTAGTTCAGCATCAGAGCCAGTCACGTTAATACAAGCATCGAGAAACTCTTTCATCGTTAACCGATAATTAGGTCCAGTGGCGTTAAAGGTACCGGTTGAATGGCTTGCCATCATCTGCAGCATCCAAACAGATAAGTCTTTATTATCAATTACCTGTACCCGGCGATTTGATTTACCCGGTACTAATACTTTACCGCCTCTTGCGATTCTATTTAACCAATAGGGAACACGATCCGTATAATCGTTCGGTCCCATTAATTGACCCGCCCTGATATTCAAGACCCGGCCAGGCATATTTTTTTCGGCAATCCGTTCACATAATGCCTTGAAATGCCCATAATGATCATAAATTGGACCTTTCGCATCCTTTGAAAGCTCATTTGCTTCATCAAGTGTCATTTCTAAAACGGGGTAGTTTTCATCCAAATTTTCCGGGACCCAGTCTTTATAAACGGAGATACTTGAAATAAATATATAATGTTTTACTTGGTCTTTCAAAAATTCAGTAGAATTTTGAACCGTATAGGGAATAAAGCCGCTCGTGTCTAATACTGTATCCCAGTTGCGGTTCTTAAGCTCCTTTAAGTTGCCAAAACGATTTCCGGTAATAATTTCAACGTCTTTTAGGCCGGCATTTTGAAAGCCGCGATTAAAAATCGTCACTTCATGATTTTGGGATAGCGCTTCTTCCACAAACGTTCTTCCTAAAAAGCGGCTGCCACCTAAAACAAGAATCTTCAAATGAATTCCCCTCCATTTCCTACTTCTATTTTAACAAATTTTCCAACAATTGCATTAAGATTAGCACTTTCAGTCTTTCGAAAATGAAAAGTTTTGCATATGTCCTGGATATTGTTAAAATTAAATGGATGGTTAATGACCAGAGCAATTTTACATATAGTTGAGGAGATGTTTTAAGTTGGAAAACACATTTTTACAATCCGTTTCCTATGAAAACGGTGTATTAAAAATATTAGATCAAACAAAAATTCCTAACGTAACAGAATTTCTTGAAATCACGAAAATTGAAGATGCCTGGGATGCGATTAAACAATTAAAAGTGCGCGGTGCTCCGGCAATTGGGATTGCTGCTGCCTATGGACTAGTAGTCGGGATAAAAAATGCACCGGAAAATTCCTTTGCGGATTTTTATACCTTTTTTAAAAAACAAGCGGACTATTTGGCTTCGTCCAGGCCTACTGCTGTTAATTTGTTTTGGGCATTAAAACGGATGGATGAACGGGCGCAAAAGGAACAGGAGCAGCCAATCGCAAAAATTAAGCAAGCACTAGAAGACGAAGCCCACTTAATAAGAAAAGAAGATGAAGAAGTTTGCCGGACCATTGGCGAGCATGCCTTGCGCCTTTTACATGACGGAATGGGAATTCTAACACACTGCAATGCTGGCGGCATTGCTACTGCGAGATATGGAACGGCACTTGCTCCATTATACATAGCGAAAGAAAAGGGCTGGGATATCAAAGTATTTGCCGATGAAACAAGACCGCTGTTACAAGGTGCTCGCCTAACCGCTTGGGAGCTGATGCAAGCAGGGATTGATGTCACGCTAATTACCGACAATATGGCCGCAATGGTGATGCAAAAAGGCTGGGTCCAAGCAGTAATCGTCGGCTGTGACCGGGTTGCAGCAAATGGGGATGTCGCCAATAAAATCGGAACATACGGTGTCGCATTACTGGCAAAAGCCCATCAAATTCCTTTTTATGTAGCAGCGCCCATGTCCACGATTGATTTGGAAACCAAAACAGGTGCTGATATTCCAATTGAAGAACGTGAGGCGGCAGAAATTACCGAGGGTTTTGGAAAAAGAACGGCACCTGAAGGCGTGAAGGTGTTTAATCCAGCATTTGATGTGACACCACATGAGCTGGTCACGGCTATTATTACGGAAAAGGGCATACTAACAGGAAATTATCAGGAAGAGCTGCCAAGACTTTTTCAAGTGTAGGAATGGAAGGGAGGGGTGCTTATGATAACGGAAATAAAATATAAAAAACAAATTTGTGACATTGGAAAAAGGATTTATGACAAGGGATTTGTTGCTGCAAATGATGGCAACATTTCAATGCGGGTCAGCGAAAATGAATACCTAATTACGCCAACGGGTGTAAGTAAGGGCTTTATGACTCCTGAGATGATTGTAAAGGTGGACGGGCAAGGGAATGTGCTTGAGGGGACCCCTCCGTTCCGGCCGACATCAGAAATGAAAATGCATCTGAGAATTTACCAAGAACGTCCGGATATACAAGCTGTTGTTCATGTTCATCCGCCATATGCAACGGCATTTGCTATTGCGGGAATCCCTTTAGATCAAGCGATCATGCCGGAATCGGTTGTTTACCTTGGAACAATCCCTGTGGCGGAATACGGAACCCCGTCGACAAACGAAATACCAGATGCCATCCAAAAGTTTGTTCATCACCATCAAGGCGTTTTATTAGAAAATCACGGCGCTTTAACATGGGGAAAAGACTTAGAGCATGCCTATTATTTAATGGAATCATTAGAATTCACGGCAAAAATTAATTGGATTGCCAAACAAATGAATGGCGATCGGGAACTATCTAAAAAGCATGTTCAAACACTTATTGAGCTAAAAACGAAAATGGGTATTAACAGCCAATCACCAATTGGAGCTGAATCTGAAGAAGGTTTTCATGCGAAGAAAATTACCCCTCCATTGGAACAATCCTTATCGGAACATGATCTAAACTTGATAGTTGAGAAGGTCACCAAAAGTGTTCTAGAGGAATTGAAAAAACTATTTTAATAAAAGTGTGGTCCCGCTTTTCTAAATTGTCACAGATTTGGCATATACAAGTTTCGTTTCACCTAAGTTTATAGTGTAAAATCGATATAGTGTATTTAGAAATAAAGGAGGTTTTCGGGTATGATTAAAAAAGTAATTGCTGCCGTATTATTAGTTACATTATTGACAGTAGCGGTTGTGCAGGCTATGAGTAAACAGACAGAGAAACCCGAAACGGCAAGTCAAACGGCATCAACTAAAGAAGGACTTAGTATTGGAGCAAAGGCACCCGATTTTGAGTTAAAAACATTGACTGGGGACACGGTTAAACTCTCCAATTTAAAAGGGAAAAAGGTAATGCTTAACTTTTGGGCAACTTGGTGCGGTCCATGTAAAGCAGAAATGCCGGAAATGGAACAATTCTCTAAGCAAATTGGAGACGATACGGTGATATTAGCCGTTAACATTGATCCACAATTGGATGTAAAAGGGTTTGTTGACGAAAATAAGATTACCTTTCCAATCCTTCTTGATACCGATGACAAAGTAAATGAAACTTATCAAATTATGGCTATTCCTACTACTTATTTTATCGACAGCAAGGGAATAATCCAGAATAAATATCCAGGAACCATGAAACTGAATATCATGGAAGACTATACAAAAAAATTAAAGTGAGACGTTGGTAATTTTCCAATGTCTTTTTTCTTTTTGGCTGTGTTAAAAGTGAATGTTGATTTCCGTTCCAGGCGCTTCGCTTTCCGCGGGGCGGGCGGTGAGCCTCCTCGGCGCTAAAGCGGAGGGCACTGAAAAACTTACGTTT
>NZ_JBIVOP010000015.1:68357-135677 GCF_044754175.1 Neobacillus sp. NPDC093127 | reverse complement strand
ACACCCGTTCCCATACCGAACACGGAAGTTAAGCTTCTCAGCGCCGATGGTAGTTGGGGCAGGCGCCCCTGTGAGAGTAGGACGCTGCCAGGCTGATATTGTTCCGCAGTAGCTCAGTGGTAGAGCTATCGGCTGTTAACCGATCGGTCGTAGGTTCGAGTCCTACCTGCGGAGCCATTTTTATTACATCAAGAAATTCAGCTATGCTTCCATAGCTCAGTAGGTAGAGCACTTCCATGGTAAGGAAGAGGTCAGCGGTTCGAGCCCGCTTGGAAGCTTACCTATTTTAATAATTATGGCCCCTTGGTCAAGCGGTTAAGACACCGCCCTTTCACGGCGGTAACACGGGTTCGAATCCCGTAGGGGTCACCATTTGGAGGATTAGCTCAGCTGGGAGAGCATCTGCCTTACAAGCAGAGGGTCGGCGGTTCGATCCCGTCATCCTCCACCATAATAATCTTATGTTAACTGTGCCGGGGTAGCTCAATTGGTAGAGCAACTGACTTGTAATCAGTAGGTTGGGGGTTCAAGTCCTCTCGCCGGCACCTTGTTTTTTTATTGAATATGGAGGGGTAGCGAAGTGGCTAAACGCGGCGGACTGTAAATCCGCTCCCTCCGGGTTCGGCGGTTCGAATCCGTCCCCCTCCACCATTCATATTTTAAAAAAAGTTGGACAAACTAATTGTAATATTGGGCTATAGCCAAGCGGTAAGGCATCGCACTTTGACTGCGACATGCGTTGGTTCAAATCCAGCTAGCCCAGCCATGAGCCATTAGCTCAGTTGGTAGAGCATCTGACTTTTAATCAGAGGGTCGAAGGTTCGAGTCCTTCATGGCTCATAAAAACCTAGGGATATTTATCCTTAGGTTTTTATTTTGCAAATTTTCGGATTTTTTTCTTTAGGACCTCTCTAATGGACATTTTTCCCGTCAAAAGAAGGATTTTGTCCAATAAAACCTTTCTAATGGACATTTTCTCGTCATAAAGGGAGATTTTGTCCAATAGAACCGCTATAATGGACATTTTCCCGTCATAGTGGGGAGATTTTGTCTAATAGAACCACTCTAATGGACATCTATCTGTCATAGCTGGGAGTTTTTGTCCAATAGCCTCCCTCGAATGGACATTTACCCCGCATCACGAAGGAGTATTGTCCAAGAATGCACCTCTCATAGATACTCCCCATATCACATATGAGTTCAGACTATGGGAACACGTCTACCCTAACGCATATATATACAGAACTTTGTCGAGTTGAGTCATATCTATGAAAGCGGTTAAAATAGTAGATATTAGGGTTGGGAGGAAATCACTATGAGCAAAAAATTATCGATTATTGGGATGCCGATGGATTTAGGACAAATGCGGCGCGGGGTTGATATGGGTCCGAGCGCCATTCGTTATGCAGGGATTAATGAACGACTTAAGCCACTATTTGATGATATCCACGATTTAGGTGATATACCAATTGGCAGGCCGGAAGTGGTCGTTGATAAAGAATCAAATTTAAGAAATTTAGATTTAGTTGCCGAAAAAAGTGAATTGCTTGCTAAAAAGGTAGATGAAGCTATTCAATCAGGATCATTTCCACTTGTACTCGGAGGAGACCACAGCATTGCGATTGGTACATTAGCAGGTGTTGCAAAACACTATAAGAATCTTGGTGTGATTTGGTATGATGCTCATGGTGATTTGAATACAGCCGAGACAAGCCCTTCTGGTAATATTCATGGGATGCCGTTAGCAGCCAGTATTGGATTAGGGCACCCAGCGTTAACAGAGATTGGCGGCTATTCTCCAAAAGTGAAGCCAGAAAATGTAGTTATTATTGGAGCAAGGTCGCTGGATGAAGGCGAGAGAATTTTAATTAAAGAAACAGGAATTAAAGTTTATACGATGCATGAAATTGACCGTTTGGGCATGGCAAAGGTGATGGAGGAAACAATTTCCTACTTTCAGGAAAGAACCGATGGCGTCCACCTTTCACTTGATTTGGATGGTTTAGATCCAAATGATGCACCAGGGGTTGGAACACCTGTTATCGGCGGCATCAGCTACAGGGAAAGCCATCTGGCTATGGAAATGCTCGAAGAAGCAAAAATCATAACATCAGCAGAATTTGTGGAAGTTAATCCAATCTTAGACGATAAGAATAAAACAGCGTCTATTGCTGTTGGATTAATGGGATCATTATTCGGTGAAAAATTATTATAAACAAGGCTTTGTTAAAGAATAAATGTTGATTTTGACCACAATGTTGATTGGAGTGGAAGGTGCGAGACTCCTGCGGGAGCAGCGGGACAGGTGAGACCCCGCAGGCGCTTTGGCGCCGAGGAGGCTCACCGCCCGCCCCGCGGAAAGCGAAGCGCCTGGAACGGAAATCAACATTCCCTTTTAACACAGCCATAAACAAAAAAGCAGCCGCTTCCATAAAAAGCAGCTGTTTTTTTTCCTAACCTCATAATAATTCCACTATAAGAAAATCTTCAAACTTATTATTTCACCACGTTAGTAAATATTTGTTAATATAAAAGGTGTTGATAAATTTTTCGTGTAAAGCGAAACCTTTTTGCTAGCGATTCGTATTATCGTATAGCAGCATTGGAGCTGAGGGAACTTAATGGAAGCTATTGTAAAAAAGAGAATTAAACAAGTCATTAAAGGTGATCAAGATGCCTTTGGTGAAATCGTTGAAATATATAAAAACAGTGTCTATCAGCTGTGTTTTAGAATGCTTGGGAACCGTCATGAGGCAGAGGATATGGCACAGGAAGCTTTTATCCGTGCTTATGTTAATATTCATACCTTTAACCAGGATTTAAAGTTTTCGACTTGGCTTTTTCGGATTGCGACCAATCTTTGTATTGATAGAATAAGAAAGAAGAAACCGGATTATTATTTAGATGCAGAAGTGGCTGGAACAGAGGGTTTAACGATGTATTCGCAGATTCCCGACAAAACGCCGCTGCCGGAAAATGAGGTAGAAAGTTTAGAGCTTCATGAAACAATCCAGATGGAAATATTAAAACTGCCTGAAAAATATCGATCCGCCATTGTACTAAAATATATTGAAGAGTTGTCCTTAAATGAAATTAGTGAAATTCTTGATTTACCTTTAGGAACAGTCAAAACAAGAATTCACCGCGGCCGGGAAGCTTTAAGACAACAATTACAATATGTGTGATAAGAGGTGAAACATAATATGTGTCCAGAACAAATCATCGAACTAATGCACGAATATTTAGACGAGGAAATCGAACCCGAAAAGGAACGAATATTAAGAGATCACCTCCAAACTTGTAAAGAGTGTGAAACCATTTTTAATGAATTAAAAAAGACGATTGCTTTTGTTAAAAGCATTTCACATATGCAGGCACCAGCAAATTTCACAGCTAATGTCCTTTCTCGATTACCAAAGGAAAAGAAGAAGGTTTGGATAGGGCGATGGCTGAAAAATCATCCAATGCTTGCCGCAGCCTCATTATTCTTCCTGTTAATGTTGGGAAGCATATTTACCACTTGGAATCAGGATCAGGAGTTTTCTGTAACGAAGCAAAAAAACTTGGTCGTAAAAAATAATACAGTCATTGTCCCTAAAGGGGAAACCGTCAAGGGTGATGTCATCGTTCGAAATGGGAAATTGGAAATTGAAGGTGAAATTAAAGGCAATGTAACGGTCATTAATGGAGAAAAATATCTGGCTTCTGCGGGCCATGTAACCGGTCAAATTGATGAAGTTAATGAGGTCTTCGACTGGGTTTGGTATCATATGAAGAGGACGGCACAAGAAGTCATTGATATCTTCGACCAGCCGGAAACCGAATAAAAGGCAAATCACTCATCTTTAATGAGTGATTTGTTTTTTTAAGGAGATAGATAATAAGTACATGGTGCATTTATGTTATAATGAATTAGTTGTATTCAATCTACGTTTTTAGAAAGTTACGGAGGAAAAACAATGCCGTTTGCTGATTTCACAATATGGAAGTATTTAGCTAGTATTGTTGATATTGTCCTCGTGTGGTATGTCATTTATAAGCTGATTAACGTGATAAAGGGAACCAAGGCCGTCCAGTTATTAAAAGGTATATTGGTCATTCTTCTTGTCAGAGTTGTCAGTGAGTTTCTCGGCTTACAAACGTTAAGCTGGATGATGGAGCAAGTGATAACATACGGGTTTCTTGCGATTATTATTATTTTTCAGCCTGAACTGCGTCGGGCCCTTGAGCAGTTAGGGAGGGGACGATTCTTTTCGAGAAGCAGTAATCCGGATGACGATGATCAGGAAAAAGCTGTTGAAGCGATCATAAAAGCAACCGATTATATGGCAAAGCGCCGAATTGGAGCTTTAATATCGATTGAAAGAGAAACGGGCATGAGCGATTACATAGAAACCGGTATCCAATTAAACTCGACCATTTCTTCGGAACTGTTGATTAATATTTTCATCCCGAACACACCGCTTCATGATGGTGCTGTGATTATTCAAAGAAATAATGTCGCGGCTGCAGCCTGCTATCTTCCGTTATCGGAAAGCCCATTTATCTCTAAGGAACTGGGGACAAGGCATCGGGCGGCATTAGGAATAAGTGAGGTCACTGATAGTGTAACCGTCGTCGTATCAGAGGAGACGGGAAATATCTCACTTACAAAGAATGGCGAACTTCATCGCGATGTAAATACAGAGGGATTGAGAGAATTACTGACAAGCGTATTATTAATCAATAACAAAACGAAACAGGCTTCTTCCGCTCGTTGGAACTGGAGGGGAAAGAATAATGGATAAATGGATGGATAATCCTTGGTTTATCAAAATCCTTGCCTTGTTATTAGCCGTGCTCTTATATTCTTCGGTACCACATACAGGCAAGAAGATTACAGATGTCTATGTACCGGGGGGACAATCGACCGCAACAATAACGGATGTTCCTGTAACAGTTTATTATGATGTGGAGAATTTAGTCGTGTCTGGAATTCCTAGCACAATCGATATAACCCTAAAAGGACCGAAAACCCACGTTCAGGCAGCCAAGGCATCAAAGAACTTCGAGGTTTATCTCGATTTGAAAAATGCAAAGATCGGCAAACAGAAAGTGAAACTAAAAATACGAGATTTATCTGATAAATTGTCTGCAACCCTAAGCCCAGACAGTGTGACCGTAACTGTTCAGGAGAAAATTACTAAGGAATTCAAAGTCGAGGCAGAGTTTAATTCTGGCCAGATAGAAGAGGGCTATTCCGCAGGGCAGCCTGTTGTAGAACCAAATAAAGTGAAAATTACCGGCGCTAAAAGTGTGATTGACCGAATTTCCTATGTAAAGGCCACCATTGATGGGAAAGGTAAACTGAAAGAATCCATTACTAAAGAAGCTCCAATCCAAGTTCTAGACAAAGATTTAAATAAGTTAAATGTCGTGGTGGAACCTAAGACAGTTAAGGTTACGATTCCTGTAAAAAGTATCACCAAGACCGTTCCGATTAATATTGTGAGAAAAGGAACAGCCCAAGAGGGTGTAACGATTCAATCGATAGAACTTGATACAAATGAAGCGACTATTATGGGACAAGAAGATGTGCTGAAGGCGACGGAAAATGTCCGGGTAGAAGTAGATATTAGTAAAATTACCGAGAATACAACCCTTACTTTACCTGTAATCATCTCAAATGGGATTACCAAGGTCAGCCCGCAAACGGTAAAAGTAACTGTGGTTGTCAATGTCAATAAGCAGGATGAGAAGACCTTATCGGATATTCCAGTAAAAATTCAGGGATTATCCGAAGATTATCTAGCGGAGATAAATGACCCGGAAAATCAGTTGATAAATTTATTAATAAATGGTCCAACCGCAGCATTAAGCTCTTTGAAGCCTGATGACTTTTCAGTCTATATTGATCTGTCTAGTCTATCGGAGGGGGACCATGAAGTAAATATTCAGGTAGAAGGTCCGCCAAATGTAAAGTGGAAACCTGATAAAGCAAAGGCGAAAATTACAATTTCAAAAAATAATGCCTAATATCCAGCAATTTATATTGAAGGAGAGATTTTTATAATGGGAAAATATTTCGGTACCGATGGGGTGCGAGGAGTAGCAAATAGCGAATTAACCCCTGAGTTAGCCTTTAAATTAGGCCGTTTTGGCGGATATGTGTTAACGAAAGATAAGAATCGTCCAAAGGTATTAATCGGCCGTGACACGCGGATATCCGGACATATGCTGGAAGGGGCTCTTGTGGCAGGATTGCTGTCGATTGGGGCAGAAGTCATGCGCCTCGGAGTGATATCAACTCCTGGTGTCGCTTATTTGACCAAAGCGTTAGGAGCCCAGGCAGGCGTAATGATTTCAGCCTCACATAATCCAGTTGCCGATAATGGGATTAAATTTTTTGGCTCTGATGGCTTTAAGCTTTCCGATGAGCAAGAGGACGAAATCGAGGAACTAATCGACATGCCAGAGGATCAGTTGCCTCGTCCAACCGGTGAAGACCTTGGACAGGTAATGGATTACTTTGAAGGCGGGCAAAAGTATCTGCAATACTTGAAAAATACCGTTGAGGAAGACTTCTCGGGTATCCATATTGCATTGGATTGTGCACACGGAGCAACGTCTTCGCTTGCAACGCATTTATTCGCTGATTTGGATGCAGACCTGTCAACAATGGGGGCCTCACCAAACGGATTAAATATCAATGCTGGTGTTGGTTCGACCCATCCTGAAGCTCTTGCTGCCATGATGAAGGAAAAGGGGGCCGATGTCGGACTTTCCTTTGACGGCGATGGCGACCGTTTGATTGCCATTGATGAAAAAGGAAATATTGTCGATGGCGATCAAATCCTTTATATTTGCGGCAAATACATGAAAGAAAACGGCCGTTTAAAGCAAAGCACGATTGTTTCAACTGTCATGAGCAACCTTGGTTTTTATAAAGCGCTTGAGAATCATGCCATCCATAGCGTACCAACAGCTGTTGGTGACCGTTATGTTGTAGAAGAAATGAAGAAAAATGGTTATAATCTCGGCGGCGAACAATCTGGCCATATCATTTTCTTGGACTATAACACTACAGGTGACGGCTTATTAACGGGGCTGCAATTAGTTAATATTATGAAGGCTACTGGAAAGACGTTGTCAGAGCTTGCTGGCGAAATGAAAAAATTTCCGCAAAAGCTAGTGAATGTGAAAGTAACAGATAAGCATCATGTGACCGATAACCCTCGAGTAAAAGAGGTTATTGATCAGGTAGAAACGGAAATGGCCGGAAACGGGAGAATCCTTGTCCGCCCATCAGGAACAGAACCGCTTGTCCGCGTGATGGCAGAGGCTTCAACGGAAGAACTATGTGAATCCTATGTGAACCGCATCGTCACAGTTGTGAAAGAGGAAATGGAATTAAAAGAATAATCATTTCTCAAATATGCATAAGGGAACGATTTCAATCCCTTATGCATATTTTATTGTGTATGGTTTTTGAACAAATTTTTAACATTTATCTTTTTTGTTGACGGACGACTGGCATATCATGTAGTATTAATTTGCTTTGTTTCTTTAAAGCATTTTAGAAAGGATTCTTTGAAAGGAGGGTAGCAGGAGGAATCAGTATTTAAAAGCGCCTGAACTAATCCAGAGACGGTTTGATTAGTTGACGAGGTGGAGGTTTATCGAAAATTCGGCGGATACCTCCCGGTTGGAGACGCACAACCGAAAATTTCTTCTTTAAAACATAGAGGCAACTCTGTGCACAAAGAGAAGGAAATGCGCATACTAAACATAATGTTTTAACAGGTATAGACAGATACCTTACAAAAAAACAGAGATAAGGGGGCAAGTACGCCCTCAGAAGCACCTTGCCCCCTGTATCAGGGAGGACACAAAAAATGTGTGGAATTGTTGGATATATTGGTCAAGACGACTCGAAAGAGATTTTACTAAAAGGTTTAGAAAAACTAGAATATAGAGGCTATGATTCGGCAGGTATTGCTCTTAAAAACGAAAACGGCGTTCATGTCTTTAAAGAAAAAGGCCGTATTGCGGATTTACGCGAAATTGTTAATGGGGATGTAATGGCAAACATCGGGATTGGGCATACACGCTGGGCAACACACGGGGTTCCAAGCAAAGTAAACTCCCATCCCCATCAAAGTGCATCTGGCCGTTTTACGCTTGTGCATAACGGTGTCATCGAGAACTATGACCTTTTAAAGCGTGAATTTTTAACAGATGTTACTTTCGTAAGTGAAACAGATACAGAAGTCATTGTGCAGATGATTGAGTTATTTGTTCAGGAAGGCTTAGAGGTTTTAGAAGCGTTCCGTAAAACACTGACACTTTTACATGGATCTTACGCCCTTGCGCTTTTAGATGCACAGGACGATGAAACCATCTATGTGGCAAAAAATAAAAGCCCGCTTCTTGTTGGCCTAGGTAACGATTTTAATGTTGTTGCTAGTGACGCAATGGCAATGATTCAAGTCACGAATCAGTACCTGGAACTAGTGGACAAGGAAATTGTTCTTGTTACAAAGAATGATGTAACCATCCAAAATCTAAACGGTGATATCATTAGCCGTGCGCCATATACAGCTGAACTTGATGCAAGTGACATCGAAAAAGGTACGTACCCTCACTATATGTTAAAAGAAATTGATGAGCAGCCGCTTGTAATGCGTAAGATCATTCAAATGTATCAAAATGAGCAAGGGGAATTAACAATTGACCCTGAAATCATTAGTGCCATGAACGTGTCTGATCGTGTATATATAATTGCTGCTGGAACTTCTTATCATGCTGGTCTTGTTGGCAAGCAGTTCATTGAAAGCATTGCGAAACTTCCTGTTGAAGTTCACATTGCCAGTGAATTTGTTTACAATATGCCGCTTTTAACGAAGAAGCCGTTGTTTATCTTCATCTCTCAAAGCGGAGAAACTGCTGACAGCCGTGCGGTTCTTGTGAAAGTAAAAGAAATGGGTTACCCTACGTTAACGATTACCAATGTTCCTGGATCGACTTTATCCCGTGAAGCGGATCATACACTCTTGCTGCATGCCGGTCCTGAAATTGCAGTTGCCTCTTCAAAGGCATATACAGCGCAGTTAGCTGTGTTAGCTATTTTAGCGGAAGTCACTGCGAAGAGCCAAAATATTCGTGTTGATTTTGACCTTGTGCATGAGTTGGGGATTATCGCCAATGCCATGGAAGTTCTCTGTGATTCAAAAGAGTTATTTGAGCACATTTCAAGAGAATTTTTATCAGTAACACGTAACGCCTTCTTCATTGGCCGTGGTGTTGACTACTATGTAAGCTTAGAGGGTGCCCTAAAGCTAAAAGAAATTTCTTATATCCAAGCGGAAGGTTTTGCCGGCGGAGAATTAAAGCACGGTACTATCGCTTTAATTGAAGAAGGGACACCAGTAATTGCTCTAGCTACTCAGGAAAGCGTCAACTTAAGTATTCGCGGAAATGTTAAAGAAGTCGTTGCCCGCGGAGCAAACCCTTGCATCATTTCAATGAAGGGTCTAAATATGGACGAAGACAGCTTCGTCATCCCAGAAGTACATGAAATATTAACACCGCTTATCTCTGTCATACCATTGCAATTAATTGCTTACTACGCAGCCCTACACCGCGATTGCGACGTCGACAAACCACGTAATCTTGCGAAGTCGGTGACTGTAGAGTAAGAAGGTAAAACAATATAGGATTTTTGTTTCTATAAAATTAAGTTGGTCAATCAACTAAAACGAGATCTCCCTATCAAGGGAGGTCTTGTTTTTATTTTCAAAAAGATACTGACGAACTAATTATTTGACATATCAAATGATTCTTTACATTTTTAAACAACAGTTCCATGATTTGTGATGAAATTTTATGAAGAAACCATAAAATAAAAATATAATATGAAGAGGAATGTTATGGGAGAGAAATTGAACGCTGCAGTTTTCATTGATTATGAAAACGTACATTTAAACAGTGGCATTGTTAGATAGGAATTTTGAATAATCTATCAAGGTTCCAAAAAAATAAAAAAACCTGAATCGATTTCTATTAAGACTCAGGTTTTTTGCGCTAGTAAATAGAGCACTCATTTTTGTGTTAAAGAATCGGCCTTTCCCAAGAGCCTCCTGTTTACGTAAAGTTAAGAAAAATAAAGTGTTAAATACACTCTCTAAGATAATTTAAAAAAATCTTTGCTGCACTAGAAAATGTTTGATGTTTTTTCCAAAGTATATTTAACCCGGCTTCCAACCTTGGCTGTAATGGTCGAAAGCAAAGCTCACTTTCCTCGGAAGTGTTAGCAATCTTATCAATACACAACGCATATCCTATACCTTCTTTTACCATTAAAGTTGAGTTATAAAGCAAATTATATGTACCTATAACATTTAAGTTTTCAATCGCTTCCCCAAACCATCCTGATAATTCATTACTAACTGCTGTTTGTCTCGAACTGATCAGAGGTTTATTTAGTAAATCTTTTGGTTGGATAAAAGGTTTTTCTGCCAATGGACTGTCCTTGCGCATAAGGACGCCCCAAACATCAGTAGCGGGTAGCTTTAAATAATCATATTTTTGTTTATCTGCTGGTTCAATAACAATACCAAAATCTAATAGCCCACTTTCTAATTTGGTTGCAATGTCATCTGCGTTTCCGCTGTATAAATGAAATTTAATATTAGGATGATGAGAAACAAGTTTTTTAATGGCCTTTGCAATAAACTGCATCGCTTCTGTTTCTCCACCCCCAATATAAATTTCTCCACTAATAATTTCTGATTGTTGATTAAAGTTAGCTTCTGTTCTATCTACTAAATCAACAATTTCTTTTGCACGTTCTAGTAAAAATATTCCTTCATCTGTCAAAGTGATTTTCCGATTTCCTCTAATAAACAAAGTAGCCCCAAGTTCTTCTTCAAGGTTATTTAATTGTCGTGATAATGTAGGTTGCGATAAATGTAGCGAATTGGCTGCAGCAGATATATTTTCTTGCGTTGCTACAGCAATAAAGTAGCGTAACACACGTATGTCCAAAAAACGCATCTCCCTCATATGCCTATTTGTTATATGAATGTATCCAATATAGGTATTTGTTATCTTTATAGTACCATTCTATAATAAAATTATTCAAATCAATATTAGATTGAATAAAGTATGATTCGAAAAGCCACGGAGTTAGCCAATGGATTATTTTTAACTTCTAGTAGTTTAAGGACAACGTTCGGAGCTGGGATGGCTGGAATAATCATTGAACAAATTGGAACGAAATATATTTAATTTTTTTTAGTTAAAAGTGAAAGGGAAGAATTAAAATGGAATTAGAAAAACTTTTATCAAAAATGGAAACTGAAGGTGTGCTTCATGGTGGTTCAGAAGTCTATGAGGCAATGACCGCAGTATCAGGTGAAACAAGACTTCTTTGTGGACAGTTGAATAATGGCGTTTATACAGATGAGCAGATTAGGCAACAAGTTTCTCACATTATTGGTCAAGAATTGGATGAAGGTTTTTCTTTGTTTTTACCGTTTACATCAGACTTCGGAAAGAACATTAAAATTGGGAAAAATGTATTTATTAATTCTGGATGCCGGTTTCAAGATCAAGGCCAAATCGTCATCGGAGACCATAGTTTAATCGGTCATAATGTTGTTTTTGCAACAATAAATCATGATTTTAATCCAATAAATAGAAGTACCCTGTATTTGAAACCAATTGTATTGAAGGAGAGAACATGGATTGGTTCTAATTCAACGATTCTTCCTGGTGTTACAGTTGGTGAAAATTCAATTGTTGCAGCTGGGTCAGTAGTTACTAAAGATGTCAAACCTAATACAATTGTCGGCGGAAATCCCGCAAGAGTTATAGCAAATTTAGAGGATAAACTAAAATAATAATTATAGAAGTGAAGAGGCTTAGAGCAGAAAGGGTTTAAGGGGAAGGAAAGGAGGCAGGGAAGAACTTTTTTTCAGAAATGCTATCTGGTAAGTACTTCCCTTGATTGGCCAAAAATTTATGTGATGTATAAACATTATGATTTTGTTAATCATTTTATATAGGTTAATAATTGAGCAAAATTTCCCTCGTTAAATCTTTTAAATTATTGTTTTTTATAAGAACTGCACTTTATTACTTGTAAATACATATGACATGGTCATTCTACTTTGTATATTTTGTAGTCGTAAAATAAGATTCCCCTAGAATTTCCTTCACCTGATAACAATCTGGTGAAATCTCTTTTTCAATAAAAGAGGTAACATCTGATTGTTCAACATCGTACATCACTTCAATTTCTTTTGAAAATATTTTTAAAGCAATCACAAATTTTCAAAAGTCATTATCCAATCGTTGCCATAGAGGATATGAAGATACTATTGCTCGGATCATTAGGGAACAGCTTGAAATCATTTTTTATAAAATGTTATTAAAACAACGTCCAACTGAAGATGAGCAAGCTTTAAAGGTTACTGCTGTCATATTAAGTTGGGGAATTTACGGGGCTTCTGTAGAATGGAGAAGAAATAGTAAGGAGGTACTACCGGAGGAATTCATTAAATCAGCAATTCCGTATCTAATGTCTGGAATTGATTTTGGATCTAATTTGTAGCTGTCACTTTCCGCAATGTATTAACCTCTAAGGTTTTTTATTAAGGGTATCGGCGTCTTTGCCTTATTGTTATTCTTCGGGGGACCAATACTTGCAATGGCACCTGAAATGATGTCTCCATTTTATCGGGATTGGATTTATTCTTGGCTACCAATGCGATTTATGGTAGACGGTCTTCGAAAATTATTCTTCTTTGGAGAAGGCTTAACCTGGAACACTCCAATTTCTGTCCTTGTTTGGATTGGATTAGCAGGCATGATTGTCATACTTGGTACTGCTTTAAAACGTAATAAAGTGAAGGAAGTAGTATCGGATTCTCGAAATATGTAAAAATATTGTTAACTTAACTTTAGAAGAAGACATTGAATGGAAAAGTTGTTGCCCTGTTTACCAATAAAGCCGTTTCTCTATAGGGAAACGGCTTTATTAGTGATGTTTGTGAAAAATGTACATGAACAAAAATTAGATGGTTGACAATATACCCTTATGGGTATACTATAGAACTCGTCAATGATTTTCCTTTCTTCTAAGGAAGTATAAATGGTTAAAGGAGGTAAAAACATGGAATATAATGATCAAGTTAAAAATAGAGTTAAACGTATTGAAGGACAGATAAGAGGAATTTTGAGAATGATGGATGAAAACAAGGACTGCAAAGAAGTGATCACCCAGCTGTCTGCAGCTAGAACCGCTATTGATCGTACCATTGGAGTAATTGTAAGTTCCAATTTAGTGGATTGTGTTCAGAAAGCTAATGACCAAGGGGAAAAAAGCATGGAAGAGTTAGTACAAGAAGCCGTTAATTTACTAGTGAAAAGTCGATAAAAAAGGCTGACAACCTTTTTTATTTTTAATAATAAAAATACCCATACTGGTATAGGTTTAAAAATTACATTCAGGAGGTTCAACATGACAGAAAAGAAAAAAACCACAATTGTTTTATTTAGTGGAGATTATGATAAAGCAATGGCTGCTTATATTATCGCAAATGGCGCAGCTGCTTATGATCATGAAGTAACGATTTTTCATACGTTTTGGGGATTAAATACTCTTCGAAAAGATGACAATATTCCAGTGAGAAAAGGCTTTATGGAAAAAATGTTTGGAAAAATGATGCCAAGAGGTGCCGATAAAATGGGACTTTCTAAAATGAATTTTGCTGGATTCGGTCCTAAAATGATTAAGGATATTATGAAAAAGCACAACGCCATGCCATTACCTCAATTAATCGAAATGGCTCAAGAGCAGGATGTAAAACTAGTTGCATGTACCATGACAATGGATTTGCTGGGTCTTAAGCAAGAAGAGTTATTGGATAATATTGAATATGCAGGAGTAGCTGCCTATTTAGCTGATGCAGAAGAAGGTAATGTTAATCTGTTTATATAGGAGGGTAAAGTTGAATAAATTTTTTTAAAATAAATTATACCTATATGGGTATCTAAACAGGAGGATTATGATGAATAAAATAAGTGCCAACGTCATTTTAGATGCAAAAGGATTAGCATGTCCGATGCCTATTGTAAAAACAAAAAAGGCTATGAATAACCTAGAATCAGGCCAGGTATTAGAAGTTCAAGCAACAGATAAGGGGTCCAAAGCGGACATGAAGGCATGGGCTGAAAGCACAGGACATCAATATTTAGGGACAATTGAAGAAGACGAAGTGCTAAAGCATTATCTTCGCAAAACTTCAAATGATGAATCAACTGAAAAAAAGCACCCAAATATTATCACTAATGAAGATCTAGAGAAAAAGTTCCAAGCAAATGAAAACATGGTCATTATCGATGTTAGAGAAGCAGCAGAATATGCTTTTAACCATGTTCCTGCCGCTATCTCCATTCCACTAGGTGAATTGGAAGAGAGAGTAACTGAATTAAACAAAGAAGATGAAATCTTTGTGATATGTCGTACAGGCAGTCGCAGCGATCTTACTGCACAAAAATTAACGGAAAAGGGATTTATGAATGTATTCAATGTAGTACCAGGCATGAGTCAATGGATTGGGAAAGCAACTGGTATTAATAAATAACGGAGATTTTAAATCAGCAAATTTTTTTAAATATCATAATACCATAGGGGGTAATTAAAAGTGACCATAAAAGGAATAACTTCAAAAGTGGTGACGAAAAAGGTATTTAATAAAGAAGAACTGTTTATTCTTGATGTTCGTAATGAAAGTGACTTTAAAGATTGGAAAATCGAAGGAGAAAACTTTGAGTATTTAAACATTCCTTATTTCGAATTGCTTGATGGTGTAGAAGAAATCATGGGTAAAATTCCTACTGATAAAGAGGTTTTAGTGGTTTGCGCTAAAGAAGGTTCTTCAATTATGGTAGCTGAAATGCTTTCTGAAGAGGGTTTATCAGTATCTTACCTTGAAGGCGGAATGAAAGCGTGGAGTGAGCATTTGGAGCCGGTAAAAGTTGGCGATTTAAATGATGGCGGGGAAATTTTTCAGTTTGTACGAATTGGTAAGGGCTGTTTATCCTACATGGTGGTTTCCAATGGTGAGGCTGCGCTTATTGATGCAACACGTATGACTGATACCTACCTTGATTTTGCCGAAAGCATCGGCGCAAAAATTACACATGTATTTGATACGCACCTTCATGCGGATCATATTTCGGGAGGACGTAAAATTGCTGAAAAAACTGATGCAGCCTACTGGCTGCCGCCAAAGGATGCAACAGAAGTAACCTTTGATTACCGGCCATTAGTTGACAGTAATGACGTAACAATCGGAAATGCTGTTATCAATATTCACGCATTGTATTCTCCAGGTCACACCATCGGCTCTACTTCCTTTGTAGTAGATAAAAAGTTCCTGCTTTCAGGTGATATTTTATTCATTGATTCAATTGGAAGACCTGACCTAGCAGGTATGGCGGAAGATTGGGTTGGAGATTTAAGAGAAACTCTATATAAACGTTACAGGGAATTGTCAGAAGAACTTATTGTCCTACCAGCCCATTTTATGATTATTGACGAGCTAAATGATAATGGTAGTGTATCAGAAAAATTAGGCACATTGTTCACAAAAAATCACGGACTCAATATTGAAGATGAAAATGAATTTAGAAAAATAGTAACTGAAAACTTACCACCGCAGCCAAATGCGTATCAAGAAATTCGCGAAACGAATATGGGGAAAATAAACCCCGACTTAGATAAACAACGAGAGATGGAAATCGGACCAAACCGTTGTGCGGTCCGTTAATCGTAAAATAGGAGGAAATATAGAAATGGAATCAACAAAAGTATTAGATGCCAAGGGTTTAGCTTGTCCAATGCCGATTGTGAAAACAAAAAAAGCGATTGGAGACCTTGAACCAGGTCAAATATTGGAGGTCCATACAACTGATAAAGGGGCGAAAAATGACCTAACAGCCTGGTCTAAATCGGGTGGACATGAGCTATTAAAATATGAAGAAGAAAACGGCGTATTAAAATTTTGGATTCAAAAGGGTTGATAATAAGGGGGAATCAGTGAAGGTTCCCTTTTTTAAAAGGAGGACATCATGGATATTAGCTTTATGATTACGATCTTCCTAATTGGATTTGTAGGGTCATTTATTTCAGGGATGTTAGGAATAGGCGGCGCCATCATAAACTTCCCAATGTTGTTATATATTCCAGTCATGCTGGGTGTAGGTCATTTTACAGCACATGAGGTTTCAGGCATTACAGCCATCCAAGTTTTCTTTGCGACAATTGGTGGTGTCCTGGCTTACCGTAAAGGTGGATTTTTAAATAAAAAACTCATTACCTACATGGGAATAAGTATCTTGCTTGGGAGCTTTATTGGGGGATTCAGTTCCACACATATGCCGGAAAGTGTAATTAATGTCGTTTATGGAATTTTAGCATTAATTGCTGTTATTATGATGTTTGTTCCAAAAAGGGGGATTGATAATATTCCGCTAGAACAAGTCGAATTTAATAAATGGCTTGCCGCAATCTTTGCGTTCATCGTAGGGATTGGAGCTGGTATTGTAGGTGCGGGAGGCGCATTCCTTTTAGTACCAATTATGCTTACCGTGTTAAAAATACCTACTAGAATGACAATTGCCTCTTCCTTAGCTATTACACTTATATCATCGATTGGAGCCGTTACCGGAAAGATTTCAACTGGGCAAGTGGAGATTCTCCCTTCTCTCATCATGGTTGTTGCCAGTTTGATAGCATCACCGATAGGAGCCAATGCTGGAAAAAGAATTAATACGAAAGTTTTGCAAGTCATTATGGGAATAATAATTTTAGCTGCAGCAGTGAAAACATGGATGGAAATTTTAAAACTTAATTAAAAGTTCAGTAATTGCCTCTATTATCCTTATATTTCAAATAGACCCGTTTCTGTTTAGCCAAATTTCCCAGTATACTGTGAATTTTTTATGGTAACATTACATTGTGGAAAATCTTCCTTTAACTAAAGGTCAGTTTAATGGATAGGAGTAGATTTATAATGGAAAAGGTAACACCATTCTTAATGTTTCAAGACGGTAAGGCAGAGAAAGCGATGAATTATTACACATCCCTCATTGAGGACTCAGCAATTACAAGTATTGTTCGATATGGTGCGAATGAAAGTGGGGATGAAGGAACTGTGATGCACGCAACTTTTACCTTAAAAGGACAAGAATTTATGTGCATTGACAGTAATGTAAAGCATCAGTTTTCCTTTACACCGTCGTTCTCAATCTATCTTACCTGTCATACTGAAGAGGAACTTGACAACCTTTATCAAAAACTAATTGAAGGTGGACAAGCACTGATGCCTTTAGGCGATTATGGTTTCAGTAAAAAATTCGGTTGGGTAAATGACCGCTTCGGAGTTTCGTGGCAATTAAATCTTCCTAAATAAAAATGAATAACTTACTGTTTACCTGCTGATACCAGAAATTTTCTATTTATAAACGCCCCCCATGTTCACGGGGGCTTCTCTTCAATAAGGTTAGTGAAATATAAAATGGTTATTGACAAATATAAATATAAGTATTATCATTATCTCATATTCAAGATACTTTAATTCAAGATTATCAGGGGGGTGAAATAAATGGAGAATAAATGCAACAATTTGCCCTTTTTGGAATTAATGCAAACATCTAAAGCAATTCATGATCGAATAAAGGTAGAAATGGCTAAAAACAAGTTGAGTATTACGGAATTTTCTGTTTTAGAAGTTCTATATCAAAAAGGGAAACAGACGATTCAAAAAATTGGGAATTGCATATTAATCTCAAGTGGTTCAATGACCTATGTTATAGATAAGCTAGAACAAAGAGGTTTAATAAGTCGAAATGCCTGTCCAGAAGATCGCCGAGTTATACATGTGATATTAACTGATGACGGAAAGCAATTGATGGAGGAAATCATGCCGAAATATCATGAGTTAGTAGATAGTATGTTTGATTCATTAAATTCTAATGAGGCAGAGACTTTGGTACATCTTTTGAAAAAAGTAAGGAATAAGGTTTAAACTTGCATTTTTTTTAAAGTGATGTCTCGAATTCAAGATAATATTCATTTACTATTGAAAAAATATTGGTTTATTTATCATTCGTAAATTAACACTAATTTTATGAGACTTTAATTTTATTAGTAGGAACAAAATAAGCTAAAGAGTTTCATTTTGAATTTACATGAAATGGAGTGAAAAAAATGAGTAAGAAAATAATGGGTATCCACCATATCACAGCAATTGTGGGGCATCCACAAGAGAATGTTGATTTTTATGCAGGTGTACTGGGTTTGCGATTAGTAAAACAAACAGTCAATTTTGATGATCCAGGTACCTATCATCTTTATTTCGGTAATGAAGGTGGAAAGCCAGGAACCATCATTACATTCTTTCCATGGGCAGGAGCCCGCCAAGGAATCATTGGAGACGGTCAAGTAGGTGTCACTTCTTATGTAGTTCCGAAAGGTGCCATGGGATTTTGGGAGAATAGACTAGAAAAGTTCAACATTCCTTTTACTAAAATGGAACGCTTTGGAGAACAATTTTTGGAATTTGATGACCCACATGGACTTCACTTGGAAATTGTAGAAAGAGAAGCAGGGGAAGTAAATACCTGGACTTTCGGAGAGGTAACACCTGAAGTTGCCATCAAAGGCTTTGGGGGAGCAACTCTTTTATCAACACAACCTAACAAAACGGCCGAATTGTTGGAAACAGTAATGGGACTTGAATTAGTAGGCAAAGAAGGAGATTTAGCGCGTTTCCGTTCCACTGCTGATATTGGAAATATTATCGACATTAAATTAACTCCAAATGGACGTGGAAGAATGGGCGTGGGCACCGTTCACCACATCGCATGGCGGGCAATTGATGATCAAGATCAATTGGATTGGCAAAAATACGTGGCATCCAAAGGGTATGGTGTTACTCCTGTACAGGATAGGAACTACTTTAATGCCATTTACTTCAGAGAACATGGGGAAATTCTATTTGAAATTGCAACTGATCCTCCAGGATTTGCTCATGATGAATCTCAAGAGACAATGGGTGAAAAATTGATGCTGCCAGAACAGTATGAACAACATAGAGGACAGTTAGAACGAGCTTTGCTTCCGTTTGAAGTAAGAAACCTAGACTGATCACACGAAAAGGAATGTTTTCTTTGCTTTCAATTGATCCAGCCTCATTGTCTGAAAGAGAAAATTATAAATTTCTAATAGGAAGCATTATACCTAGACCAATTGCTTTCGTCACAACGATTTCAAAAGACGGCGTATTAAATGGTGCACCATTTAGTTATTTTAATATCGTGTCATCCAATCCCCCAATGATTTCATTATCAATTCAACGCTCAGAGGGGAGACAAAAGGATACAGCAAGAAACGTTATAGAATCGAGGCAATTTGTAGTTCATATCGTGGATGAACAAAATGTTGGAAAAATTAATAAAACAGCTGCAAACCTTCCACCAGAGGTGAGTGAGATTGAGTTAGCAAACTTAACTCCAGTAGAAAGTGTGAAAATTTCAGTTCCTGGCGTTAAGGAAGCGAAAATCAGAATGGAATGTTCTTTGGAGCATTCCTTAGAATTGGGAGGCTCGGGTACTCCAGGGTGTGACCTGATTATAGGAAAAGTTGTTCAATTTCATATAGAAAGCGATATTTATGAAAATGGAAGAATTGACCCTAGGGGCTTAGCGGCTGTAAGTCGTTTGGCTGGAAATAATTACGCCAAAATTGGTGAAGTTTTTGAAATAGAAAGACCTAAATAGTTCCTAATAAACCTATTTTCGGGGGAGATAAATAATGAAACATATATTTAATAAAGGCCAAGATCCAAAAAAACCAACTTTATTATTGCTTCATGGTACTGGCGGCAATGAATTAGACCTGCTGCCACTTGCAGGAATGATTGATGATGAGGCAAATGTATTAAGCGTCCGTGGGAATGTATTAGAAAATGGGATGCCCCGGTTTTTCCGCAGATTAGCAGAAGGTGTCTTTGATGAAGAAGATCTAATTTTTCGAACAAAAGAATTAAATGAGTTTCTTGATGAAGCAGCAGAAAAGTATGGCTTCGACCGAGATAATATTATCGCAATTGGATACTCAAATGGAGCGAATATAGCAGCAAGTTTATTATTCCATTATCAAAACGCATTAAAGGGTGCGATCCTTCATCATCCAATGGTACCGAGAAAAGGAATGGATCTTCCTGACTTATCAGGTAAGTCTGTGTTTATTGCTGCTGGGACAAATGATCCGATCTGTTCGCCAATGGAATCGGCTGAATTACAATCTTTATTGGAAAAGGCTAATGCAAACGTAGAACTTCATTGGGAGGACCGAGGCCATCAATTAACAATGCAAGAAGTCGAAGCAGCTGCGACTTGGTATCGTAAGGTAATGATCAAATAGAATATAGGTTAATTATAAATGAAGAAATAATAGGATGGTGTATTATTATGGGATTCTTATCCAAATTATTTGGAAATTCATCTGATAAGGAGACAGAAAAAATGACTAATGTAAAATTAGCAGTGATTTATTACAGCATGGGTGGAACAAACTACCAATTAGCAAAATGGGCTGAAGAGGGTGCAAAAGAAGCTGGTGCAGAGGTAAAAGTATTAAAAGTGCCTGAACTAGCACCAAAATCAGCTATTGAAGGAAATCCTGCTTGGAAAGCTACAGTTGAAAAAACAAAGGATGTACCAGAGGTTAAATTAGAAGACCTAGAATGGGCAGATGCCATTATTTTCAGTGTACCAACTCGCTTTGGTAATATGCCATCACAAATGAAGCAATTCCTAGATACAACGGGCGGTCTTTGGTTTAATGGAAAGCTAGTGAATAAGGTTGTAAGTGCAATGGCTTCGGCTCAAAACCCTCACGGCGGTCAAGAGGCGACCATTTTATCACTTTATACGACTATGTATCACTGGGGTGCAATTGTTGCTGCTCCTGGATATACTGATCCAGTTACATTTGGTGCAGGTGGTAATCCATATGGAACAAGTGTTACAGTTGGTCAAGATGGAAAAATGATTGAAGATGTACAGGCAGCGGTTAAACACCAAGCAAAACGTACAGTTACAGTTGCTGAATGGGTTAAAAAAGCAAATCAATAAATAGTTAGAAGCTAATCGAAACTTTCGATTAGCATAACAATTAAATCTTAAGCAATCAGGACTTTTCCGAGTTCTTAACCAAAGAATATGAAATGATCTCTAGCAGAAGTAAGTAAAAGTTGGAGCATATAGCGGGAGAAATCCGGTTATATATTCCAACTTTTGTTGTTTTGGAAGAAAGAATTAATGACTAATTAATAATGCTGGAAAACCTTTAAATAAATTTAAGCTAAGGAGTGGAGAAAGTTGATTGAACTTTATCCTGCAGGTAAACGCTACACTGTAAAAAATGATTGGCTGGAGAGTAATCTAGGTTTTTCCTTTGGTGAATATTATGATCCTTCCAATATCCAATTTGGTCCGTTACGTGTCTTTAACGACGACACCGTTCAGCCGGGAAAAGGCTTTGGGATTCATCCACATCGAGAAGCAGAAATTGTTTCTATTGTATTGAAGGGACAGCTTAAACATGAAGATAACTTGGGGAATTCCGGAATTATTAGTCGTGGAAACATCCAGCGTATAAGTGCTGGAACTGGTGTGCTTCATTCCGAATTTAACGCGTCCAATCAGGAAGAAGTCCAATTCTTACAGTTATGGTTTTTACCGAATGAAAAGAAGCTAATACCGTCCTATGAAGACATTTCATATGATATTGAACAATTACATAATCACTTATTACCGGTAATATCCCGTACAAGCTCTGATCGGGTGGCAAAAATCCATCAAGATTTAACCCTTTATTTATCAAAGCTAGAAGAAAAGAAGACACTTAACTTTCGACAGGAAGCAGGCAGGAAGATTTATGTCTTTAATATAGAGGGAGAAATATCAATAAATAAGGATTCCATTTTAAAGCCCCGGGACGCAGCTCGGATCACTGACACCCATGAAATTACCATTCACGGAAATAAAGATAGTTTCTTTTTATTAATTGATTTACCTGGAGGCGAATTTTAATGTTAATGATTCGTCATTCCATAGGCAGCCGATTGCTATGTCAAACTAATATATACACTATTGAAAAAAAAGACCACCATTGGCTGATCTCGCTGCCTGTTGATGTGGAAACTGCTTCGAGAATTTTGGATTTTCAGGATGAGTTAAATATCTTTGAAGTAAAGGAAAACGAAAAGATCTGGTATTACTCCTCTGAAGCACAAATAAATTTCCAATCCGAGGAAAAAGAATTGGTAATCCTTGCTGATCATAAAACTGTCTATCCGACTCAATGAAAGAAGTTGCATCAATAGAAAAACCCTCATATTTTTCAACGAGATTCGAATGAAAATTGGTTTAAGTTTTACTAATTTGTATTTCTTAATCGGGATATCAATTAAAAGTGAAGGAAATAATAAGCAGGGGAAAAATGAAAATTTAACAAGTAAGGAGAAAAACAAAACAATGCCAAATTCAAAAGCAACAAGAGGCAATATTGACGCAACTCTAGAGGTTATTGAATAATATAGATTCGGAAGTTTGTACGGGCTCTGCACAAAACCCTCATGGTGGCAAGGAAGTCACAATTTTATCATTATATACAACGATGCATCATTGGGGAGCTATTATTGCAGCACCAGGATATACAAATCAATAATTTTTTAATAAAAAACTAATCTGAACTTCGATTAGTTTTTCTATTTTTATCCAAAGAATTTTTTAATACTAAACTAATAATGGTCTTTAGCAAAATGATTAATCCCTTTTCTTACGTAAAAGTCCCAAACATCTCATTAGCATATATAACTCCCAATCCGTAAGCACCTCCGTGCTGCCTAACAATATCGAGTGTCCCATTGTAGGTTTCTTTAAGAGCCCAATCACGTTGTAACTCAAGCAAATATTGCAGCCAAGTGATTGGGTGTGCTCCAGCTTGTGTCATACGTATAACGGCCATATCGTGGGACTCTTTAGTTACTCCACCAGAAGCATCCGAAACAAAATACACTTCATACCCATCAGAGATAGCGCTCAGAACCGGTTCAAGCAAACACACCTCTGTCCAAAGACCGGCGATGACTATTTTTCGTTTTCCATATTCTTTGATTTCTCTTACTACTCTTGGATAATCCCATGAGTTCATCGTTGTTCGGTCAATAGGTTTTTGGTCAGGAAAGACTGATTGGATTTCTGGTAATATTTTACCGCTGAAAGTTGCCGCGGCTATTGTTGTCAATATAGTAGGGATATTGAATAATTTCGCGGTTTTTGCTAATCCGGCGATATTGTTGCGTAGGTCTGCAATATCATGTGATTGGACTGAAAAAACCATTTGCGGTTGATGGTCGGTTAATATCAGAATATGGTCAGTCGGAGTAAGCAAATTCTGAGAAAGGCGGCCTGTTGTGGTACTCTTTGACCTTCCAGGGGCTGCGGAAGGAATACCATAAAACTGGTTTCTACAAATTGGGCACCAATAAACAACAGGATTCATGTTAATACCTCCAATTATTTTTGGGACTATAAAATTAAATTCATCAAAGTATATGCATAAAGACAATAAGGAGTGAATTACTCTTGCTAATATATCTTTCTAGCAATTTAGACTAGGTATAAATAAATTTTTTAAGGTAATTTTAAAAATAATAATGATAAAAAGGATGATATCTAATGGAGAAAAAGTTGTTAAATTTACTTACTGGTTTGTGTGTAGTTACCCTGCCATTCTTATTTAGAGGTTCAAAAATGAGAGAAAATCTTCTTATTTTCTTCTCGAAAGGGGTTCTTGCGACTCTGGTTGATGCTTATGTTGTCGGAACCAAAAGAATTGAATATCCAGTTCGTCCTTTAGGGAAAATTTTTAAAACTAACATTATTTATGACATGTTGTTTTTTCCTATTTTAAGTGTCATTTGGGTGAAAATGTCCTATAACGATAATTTTGGAAAAATCTTATTAAAAAGTTTGGTATTTAGTGTTCCGATGAGTATTGGTCAGTGGTATTTTGAAAAGAATTCTAGATTATTTAAATGGAAAAAATGGTCACCATTCCATACATTCGGTAGTGTGAGTTTTACTTTATTTACGATTAGAGGTTTGGTGGGATTAATAAAAAAGTTAGATGAAATAAAGGGTAATCAAAATATAACCGAATAATAAAGGTTGATATTATGAATAAAACGTATAAGTTAGAAGCAATTCTTTGGAGTATTGCCTTTCCGGGTTTTGGTCAACTATTAAATGGTCACCTTTTAAAAGGAGTTTTGTTTATCCTTTTAGAATTCATCATTAATGTAAACAGTTTATTTAATCAAGCGATCATGTTTAGTTTTCTTGGGAAGATCAATGATGCTGCCAGAGTGGTTGATTACCAATGGCTAATGTTTTATCCATGTGTTTATATGTTTGCAATGTATGATGCATATAAATATGCGGAAGGGGAGAATCCTCGGTTATCGTTTGTCCCATTTGCTTTTGGAGCCTATTTTGTCACAGTAGGTCTTATGTACTCTCCAAAAATATTTTTCGGTATATCATTTGGTCCTATTTGGCTTCCTATATTGTCTTTGATACCTGGGTTAGGAATTGGATTTATAATTCGTTATATATTAATAAAAATTTCTTCTAAAACCAAGTATAGTGGGAGACCTTCTTAATTTCAAAAGAGCAGAATTTTTCTATTCAATAGGTTTAAAAGGATAAAACAGTTGTTGGAGGGAAACAGATGGACAGTCAAAATTGCGATTTTTCACCATTGAAACAAAATCTAGAAGATGGAATTCAACACCTAATTCATCTACTCCAATCAAATTTAAACGTACTCGGAAACGAAAACTATTGTGTTCTGGGAAGTCTAGAGGATGTTAAAGAACAGCTGAATTCAATTGAATCTATGGCGGCCTCCTATTATTTAAATTGTTATTTATCGTCCTTTACTGACACATATGAGGATTTAACCGCTACAGCTCAGCATCTATCGAAACGTAAACATGGTGGGTTGATCGTAATTGAACGAAGTGACTCTCTTGACAACATTATCCAAAAGGGAACAACAATAGGTGCAATGGTAACACCAAAGTTATTAGCATCCATTTTTTATCCGGGTAACCCGCTGCATGATGGGGCAGTATTAATCAGAGGTAACGTAGTTTATTCAGCAGCTAATATACTTCCATTAACGAAGATGATTACAGAAAAAAAACTTGGCACACGTCACCGTGCTGCTATAGGAGTATCGGAACAAAGTGATGCCCTAGCACTGGTTGTTTCTGAAGAAACAGGTAAAATTTCATTTGCCTTAAACGGAAAATTATATCCGATTAACACGACACAACAAATTGTGTTCTAGGTAACTAAAAGGGTTAAGAAAAATATTTCAGGAGGATTTTATGGCTAAGAAATTATTGATATTGATTATCCTTGCGGCTTATATGGTAGTAATGACTCCTATATTGACTTACGCTCAAGTCATCCATGAAGTGAAGTCAGGAGATAGCCTTACCAAAATATCAAAACAATACAAAATTGACAGTGATGAACTTGCTAAACTAAATGGTTTAGCTAAGAATAGCCAATTAGTCCTTGGCCAGGCGATGTTGATACCTGGTTCCACTTATATTGTGCAAGCGGGTGACAGTATATGGGCGATTGCTAATCGTCACGCCATTAGCGAAGAAACATTAATGCAACAAAATCAATTAAAGAGTCGTGTCATTGTGCCCGGTCAGAAATTAAGTATTCCCCGCCCTCCAAAAATGAATGTATGGACCGGAACCTATTTTGTTCCAAAAGATAAGAATACCAACGCTTGGATGCTGAATAATTATAAAAAGACCCTTTCAAGTATTTTCGTGTTTGAGTATCGTTCCGATGAACAAGGCAACATCATTGAAACACCTGAAAACCAGGCACATAAGATTGCTTGGAAAGAGAACCTCTCACCGTATGCTACAATTACAAATTTAAGCGAAAAAGGATTTGATCCAAATCTTACTCATCGATTAATAAGTACGCCCTGGCTAAGGAAAAAGCTGGTTAATAATATTTATTCCCTATTGGATAGTCATGATTATAAAGGGATTGTCGTTGACTTTGAACAGGTGAAAACGCAAGATCGAGATAACCTCAATCTGTTTATTAAAGAATTAGCTGCAAAACTTCATCCAACAGGAATGGAAGTTATGATGGCCGTTCCGCCAAAAGAAGGAGATCGGGTCCCATTCTATTCCACAGCTTATGATTACAGAACGCTGGGGAAATACCTCGATAAAATGTTTTTGATGACATATGATTGGCATTGGCCTGGAGGTCCTTCTGGTCCAATTGCCCCAATAGACAGAGTCAAAGCCACGCTGGATTATGCTGTCTCAGTTGTTGATAGATCAAAGCTGATGTTGGGAATTCCGCAATATGCGTATGATTGGGTAATAGGAAGTAATAAGCGTTCTGGCTCTGCTTATTCGACGCAACATGCCATTGATTTATATACTGGATATCAAAGTCCGGTCCACTATGATGAAAATGCTGCTGCCCCATCGTTTCGTTATGTTGATAATAAAGGAAATTCACATGAAGTGTGGTTTGAAGACCCGCGAAGCTTGCTTGTTAAACTCCGTGTTATTCGACAATATGGATTAGCGGGGATGGGCTGCTGGCATCTTGGTCTAACTATGCCTCAGACCGAGGAAATGATATTAGCTGAATTCAATGTGCAATGAAAAACTAATCGGAAATTTCCCGATTAGTTTTTTTGTAACTACATCGAATGAAAGAGTATAAGTTATTGACATAAAACAGAAAAGGTATTACAATTATCTCATGTTCGAGATATTAAAATTCGAGATAATGTGTTGGAGGTGGTTTAATGAAAGGAATATTGCAGAAACCAAGACCATATCAACTCATCAAACGAATTCATGAAGGAACAATGGAAAATATGGACGGAAATTAATTGTTACTCTTTTTTTGTCCATTAGGTTACCTTTTATATACATGTTACTTTTTGTTTTAAAAATTTATTATATTAAAAATAAAAAGTGAGGTCTTTATAATGAGCTTGTTAGAATCAAAGGTTATCCAAACTAAGTTTGAAAAGGAAATATTTATTGACGAAATTTCAAACATTGAACTTGGTGGTTTTCAATATCCAAATAAGAAATTTCCTTATTATGAAATGATGGTTGGCGTAAATTTAATGCGGATACGGAATAATGAATATTATGGAACGAAAAAAAGCTACTTTGGTTTAAGAATTACAGAGGATTTCCAATCTATCGTTGTATTTGATCCGGATCAACAAAGTATCTTTGCAGTGAAGAGTGAACTGGAAAAGCAGGCTGCAATCGAACTAATTGATTATTTATTAATTGAATCTCCAAAATTCAAGGAATTAGTAAGGCAAATGATCTTTAATAATAAACAAGCAAACGTTTTTAGTGATATAGAATTCCAGGAACATAAGGCAAAACTTTCAGTGTTAGAAGGATTAATAAACGTTCCTAATCTAGATGTTAAAATTGCTGTACAAAAGAAAAATATAGCTTGTTGATAAATTTTTTTCTCATTCCCAAAAAAGGAGAGTGGGATATTTGATAGAAGAACAGGCAGACCTTTGGCCGGAGATTGAAAATTCTTTTGAATTAAATTGGAAAAAGGTGGACGGGATTGATTAAAATACTATGAGTATTTTGGTATTTGAGAGGCAATAGGGGCTTTTTTTTTTCAGTAATATCTCGAATTCAAGATATTTAAATTAAAAGCAATTTTAACAGATATAGGAGTAACATTAAAAAGTTGTCGAAAGGAGAGGCAGGGCATGATCGAAGTAACCGTTACAGTTTTATTTAAAGGAAAAAATTATAAAACAAATGTTATTGCTAAAAAAGGTATAACCAATAAAGCAATTAAGAGTATTGCCGAAAATCAAGTCTTAAAACAATGGGGTGAATGAATAGTTAAATTCAGAATCTAATAACGAAAGGATTAAGTAAAATGGACAGAAACTTTTCAATGGAACTTGTTCGAGTCACTGAAGCCGCGGCTTTAGCTGCTGGCAGATGGTTGGGGAGAGGGGAAAAAAACCAAGCAGATGAAGCAGCAACGCAAGCAATGAGAGACATGTTTAATTCCATTCATATGAGAGGTACCGTTGTTATTGGTGAAGGTGAGATGGACGAGGCCCCTATGTTATATATTGGTGAACAACTGGGTATAGGTGATGGACCTGAAGTAGATATTGCTGTTGACCCATTAGAGGGAACCAATATTGTTGCTGCAGGAACATGGAATGCACTTGCTACTATAGCTGTCGCAGAGCATGGAAATCTATTGCATGCACCAGACATGTATATGGAAAAAATCGCTGTTGGTCCTGAATCTGTGGGGGAAATTGATATTAATGCACCAGTCATAGACAATCTAACAGCCGTTGCAAAGGCAAAAAATAAAAATATTGAAGACGTAGTTGTGGCTATTTTAGATCGGGAACGACATAAAAAAATGATTCAGGAAATTCGTGATTCTGGAGCAAGAATTAAACTTATGCAAGATGGTGATGTGGCAGCTGCCATAAATACTGCGTTTGAAAATACGGGTGTTGATATCATGCTTGGTTCAGGTGGCGCCCCCGAAGGTGTATTGGCTGCCACCGCATTGAAAAGCTTAGGAGGGGAGTTTCAAGGCAAGCTTCTTCCACACACAGAAGAGGAAAAAATTCGTTTAAAGAAAATGGGCATTAACAACTTTAATAAAGTTTTATTAATGGATGACATTGTGAAAGGCGATGATGCTTATTTTGTAGCAACAGGTGTAACGAATGGTGAACTACTGAAGGGTGTCCAGTATAAAGGGAATGTTGGTACAACTCATTCTGTAGTTATTCGTGCCAAAACTGGGACAGTTCGGTTTATTGAAGGACAACATGATTTAAATAAGAAATAACAGAAAAGATAAATTGAAGGAAGCAGCAGCAAGGAGGAATGAATATGAATGGAATGACTTTCGTCTTATTTGGCGCAACAGGTGATTTAGCGAAACGGAAAATATTCCCTGCCTTATATAATTTATTTCATGATCAAAAAATGCCTCAATCCATTTCAATCATTGGACTAGGCAGGCGTGAAATGTCTGATAGTAAGTTTCAAAATCATGTTGAGCAATCAATCAAGACATTTTCAAGGCGCGTTGTGGATAATCGTGACAAAATGGATGCTTTTCTTAGTGCATTTCGTTACCAGACTCTAGATGCAGAAACCGTGGATGACTATGGGAAGCTTTTAAATCTTGTTCAACAACGTGAGAGTGAACTAAATATTCCAGGAAATCGGATGTTCTACCTATCTGTCGGACCATCTTTCTTCGAGACAATCGCTTTGAATATTAAAGAAAGTGGATTAGGTTCTACAAAAGGCTGGAAACGACTGATCATTGAAAAACCGTTTGGACGAGATTTAGAGTCAGCTCGGGAGCTAAATGCAAACTTAAGTAAAGCTTTTGAAGAAGATGAAATCTATCGAATTGATCATTACCTAGGTAAGACAATGATTCAAAATTTGGGGGATTTACAATTTTTAAATCCTGTTATTCAAACCCTGTTGAACAATCAGCATATTGCAAATGTCCAAATTACGGCTAGTGAAACGGTTGGAGTTGAGGAACGCGCAGGATATTATGATCAATCTGGTGCCATTCGCGATATGGTCCAAAATCATATGCTGCAAATCTTGATGATGACAGCCATGCATATGCCAAAGAAAATCAGCCCGAAGGAAATCCGAAATGAAAAGAAGAAAGTGATCGAATCTGTTCGCCCCTTAAAGAAAGAAGACGTAAACCTAAATGTGGTTCGTGGTCAATATCGTTCAGGAGAGATAGTGGGGCAGCCAGTTGTAAGTTATCGAAATGAACCGGGAATTGAAGCTTCCTCCCAAAACGATACCTATGTGGCAGCCAGACTTTGGATTGACAATCCATTTTGGCAAGGGGTGCCATTCTATATTCGAACAGGAAAAAGAATGGCTGAAAAATCTACACGGATTGTCATTGAATTCAAAAATGGAGGTCATAAGGGTTCGGCAAAAAAAGTGGCATCCAATCTTTTGATTATCGAGATTGGTCCGAATGAAAAAGTGACATTACAACTAAACAGCAGGAATCCTGGAAATGGAAAAGTTGAACCCGTGAAAATTGGTTTTTCAACTGAACAAAAAGAAGTACCTGAAGCATATGAACGATTGATTTTTGATGCTATTCGTGGGGATTCCACGTTCTTTGCTCATTGGAAAGAAGTAGAATTGTCATGGCAATGGGTACAGCCTATTCTGGAGGCTTTTAAAGAAAACCTCTTACCCCTTCATTTATATCCGGCAGGTTCCAACGGTCCAACGGCAGCACATCGATTGCTTGAAGAGGATGGATTCAAATGGTGGCTGGATGATGAAAAGGTACAAGATTTAAGTAAGCCCGTTCAAGAATTAGTGGCACAATAAGAAAGTTCTGGGAGGAAGGAAATTTTATGAGTAGAGCAATTGAAACTTTAGCTGTGAATACGATTCGTACTTTATCAATCGATGCCATCAACCGTGCAAACTCTGGTCATCCAGGATTGCCAATGGGAGCAGCACCAATGGCTTATGCACTTTGGGCAAATCATTTGTCACATAATCCCAATCATTCAAAATGGTTCAATCGTGATCGCTTCGTTTTATCCGCAGGTCATGGTTCAAGTATGTTATATAGCTTGCTTCATCTTAGCGGATATGATGTCACTATCGAGGATTTGAAAGGCTTCCGTAAATTAAACAGCAAAACACCCGGCCACCCTGAATTTGGTCATACGGATGGTGTTGATGTAACAACTGGTCCATTAGGACAAGGAATAGCCAACGCGGTAGGGATGGCTATGGCAGAAGCTCATTTAGCTGCAAAATTTAATAAAGACGCATACCCAGTGGTTGACCACTATACGTACACATTAGTTGGCGATGGCGATTTATCGGAAGGTATTTCCTACGAAGCCATGTCAATGGCTGGCCATATGAAACTAGGGAAGTTAATTGCTTTATATGACTCCAACGACATTTCGCTGGATGGGGAGTTAAGTCTTTCATTCTCTGAAGATATTAAAAAGCGAGCAGAGTCTGTTCATTGGCAATACCTACGAGTAGAAGATGGAAATAATGTCGAAGAAATCACAAAAGCCATTGCAGAAGCAAAATTAAATACAGTGCAGCCAACTTTAATCGAAGTTAGAACGATTATCGGTTTTGGCAGTCCTAAAGTTGCCGGAACGAATAAAGCACACGGTAATCCACTTGGAGCAGATGAAGCAAAAGAAACCAAAAAGGTGTATGGCTGGGAATACGAAGAAGATTACTATGTACCTGAAGAAGTAAAAGCTCACTTTGAAGCATTGAAAGAAAATGGGATACAAGCTGAAAATCAATGGAATGAATTGTTTAAAGCTTATAAAGCTGCCTTTCCACAACTAGGAAGCGAACTTGAAGATGCAATTGAGGGGAAAGTGCTGCTAGATGTTAAAGATCTATTAACTTTTCCAACTGAAAAGGCAGTTTCCACACGTGTAGCTAGTGGCATGGCAATCAATCATTTTGTTAAAAAAGTTCCTTCAATCTTTGGAGGCAGTGCAGACCTTTCTGGATCCACGATGACTGATATAAAAGGGGAAGCGCCTTTCGCGGTTGAATCTTATGCAGGCAGAAACGTCTACTTTGGCGTTCGTGAACATGCAATGGGAGCAGCTGGTAATGGAATGGCTCTCCATGGTGGTGTGAAACCATTTGTAAGTACATTCTTTGTTTTTAATGATTACTTACGCCCTTCGATTCGTTTGGCAGCCCTGCAAAAACTGCCTGTGACGTATGTATTTACACATGATTCTATTGCTGTTGGTGAAGACGGTCCAACACACGAACCAATTGAACAGTTGACTGCTCTTCGGGCTATTCCTGGTCTTACAGTTATCCGTCCATCGGATGCAAATGAAACGGCGAGTGCTTGGGCATTTGCACTTCAAAACACTGATGGTCCAGTAGCACTGGTACTTAGCCGCCAAAATTTACCGGTATTTAACGAAACAAAAGCAAATATTGAAGACTTGTCAAAAGGCGCTTATGTGTTGGCAGAAACCAATGAAAATTCAGATGTCGTCTTAATCGCAACTGGCTCTGAAGTAGCATTGGCTATAAATGCAAAAACTGAACTTGAAAAAGAACAGGTATCCGTTCGTGTAGTTGCAATGCCAAGCTGGGAACTTTTCAATCGCCAATCTGAACAATATAAAGAGTTTGTGCTTCCATCAACCATGAAAAAACGAGTGGCAATTGAAATGGGGATCTCTCTTGGTTGGGAACGCTATGTAGGACAAGAAGGAAAAATAATCTCTATTGAGACATTCGGTGCATCTGGAACAGGAACGGCTGTCATGGAGTTATTTGGATTTACGACTGACAATGTTGTTCAAACAACCAAGGATTTATTAAATTCTTAAAAGTAAAACATACTATTTTATGTTTTGAGGAGGAAGAAAAATGCAAGTAGGCTTAATTGGTTTAGGTAAAATGGGGTTAAATCTTGGAAAAAACTTAATTGACCATCACCATCAAGTTACAGCATATGATTTAAATCCTAATGCTGTGGTAGATATACAACAATATGGGGCAAAAGGAACAACTAATCTAAGTGAACTTTTTTTATCATTAGACAAACCGAGAGTACTTTGGATTATGGTACCACATCCAGTTGTGGATTCGGTTCTTAGTGAAATGACACCGCTGTTGGAAAAGGGTGATATCGTAATTGAAGCTGGGAACTCCCATTATAAAGAATCCATCCGCCGTTATAATCAACTAAAGGAAATTGGCGTGAGCTATATGGACGCAGGAACATCTGGCGGGATGGAAGGTGCTCGTAATGGAGCAAACTATATGGTAGGGGGAGATCCGGAAGCTTGGGCGGTTGTAGAACCTATTTTCCGTGATACTGCTGTAGAAAATGGCTATATTTTTACAGGTAAAGCAGGAGGCGGCCATTTCCTTAAAATGGTTCATAATGGAATTGAATATGGCATGATGGCTGCAATTGGTGAAGGATTTGAAGTATTAGAAAAAAGTGAATTTGATTACGACTATGAAAAAGTCGCAAGAGTATGGAATAACGGTTCAGTCATTCGCTCATGGTTAATGGAATTAACGGAACATGCCTTTTCTAAAGATGCGAAGCTGGATCAAATCAAAGGTATTATGCATTCTTCCGGTGAAGGGAAATGGACGGTTGAAACCGCACTTGATCTCCAAGTCGCCGCTCCAATTATCACCATGTCCTTGTTGATGCGCAACCGTTCACTAGAAAATGATACATTTACAGGAAAAGTTGTCGCCGCTCTTCGCAACGAGTTTGGCGGACATGCTGTAGAAAAAAACTAAAACCTATTATTAAAATGGAGGAATATTTTCATGAAATTTTTTATCGATACTGCTAACCTTGTGGATATTAAAAAGGCATATAAAATGGGTGTGTTATCTGGTGTAACAACCAATCCTTCTTTAGTTGTTAAAGAAGGTGTAAAATTCGAAGATCGTATTGCCGAAATTTTACAAGCTGTACCAGAAGTTGAATCTGTTTCTGCTGAAGTAACTCCAAATGCTATAACAGCTGAAGAAATGATCGCAGAAGCAGAAGAACTAATAAAAATTAACGGTGGAGATAAAAACATCACCATAAAAGTTCCTATGAATGTAGCGGGATTAGAGACTACACGTTATCTTGCGAAAAAAGGTGTTAAAGTCAATGTAACACTCATCTTCACCGTGAACCAAGCGCTTTTAGCAGCCCGTGCAGGTGCAGCATATGTTTCGCCATTCTTAGGCCGCCTGGATGATATTTCTGAAGATGGTGTCCTATTGGTAAGTAAAATCGCAGAAGTATTCCGCATTCATAACATAAATGCGCAAATCATTGCTGCATCTGTTCGCCACCCAGACCATGTAACACGTGTAGCGATGGCAGGTGCTCATATCGCTACGATTCCTTACAGTGTTATTGAGCAGCTTACTAAACATCCATTAACTGATCAAGGGATTGAGAAATTTGCTGCTGATTGGGCTAAAACGACAAAAAACTAGGGTTTTTTAGACATATAGCAATCAGTGAAATCGCTGATTGCTTCTATTTTTACATCTAATTTGGGAGGGTTTTACATGACTATTTCTTTCGATTACTCTAACGCCTTATCATTTATGAATCAGAACGAAGTTGATTATTTAGATGAATTTGTGAAAGTTGCTCATAATAGATTACACGACAAAAAGGGGCCAGGATCTGATTTTCTTGGTTGGGTAGATTTACCGAATAATTATGATAAAGAAGAGTTTTCAAGAATTAAAAAGGCTGCTGAAAGAATTCGCAGCAATTCAGATGCTTTAATTGTCATTGGAATCGGAGGATCTTATTTAGGGGCAAGAGCAGCCATTGAGGCGCTTTCTCATACATTCCATAATCAAATGAACGGTAAAACTCAAGTCTATTTTGCTGGTCAAAATATTAGCTCTACATATATTACCCATTTGCTAGAGTTGCTTGAGGGTAAAGATATATCTGTAAATGTTATCTCTAAATCTGGTACAACAACCGAACCGGCTGTAGCTTTCCGCATTTTCCGTGACTATTTGGAGAAAAAATACGGCAAAGAAGAAGCAAAAAAACGTATTTATGCTACCACTGACAAAGCAAAAGGGGCACTAAAACAATTAGCTGATGCAGAAGGGTATGAAACATTTGTAATTCCAGATGATGTTGGTGGAAGATATTCCATTTTAACTGCAGTAGGTCTTTTACCAATAGCGGCAGCTGGTCTGGATATCGATAAAATGATGGAAGGAGCAAAGGCAGCTGCTAAAAAATACAATAACCCAGAGCTTTCCACAAATGAAAGCTACCAATACGCAGCCGTACGTAATGCTCTATATCGTAAAGGGAAAACAATTGAACTTTTAGTAAACTATGAACCATCGCTTCATTATGTATCAGAATGGTGGAAACAATTAAATGGTGAGAGTGAAGGGAAAGATCTAAAAGGGCTATTTCCTGCTTCTGTTGATTTTTCAACTGACTTACACTCGATGGGACAATATGTGCAAGAGGGACGCCGTGATTTGTTCGAAACGGTCCTTCAAGTTAAAAAGCCGCAAATCGAGCTAACCATTCAAGCAGATCCAGATAACATAGATGGTTTGAACTTTTTAGCTGGAAAAACAATGGATGAAGTCAATAAAAAGGCTTTCCAAGGTACTGTGTTGGCTCATGTAGACGGCGGTGTTCCAAATTTAGTCGTCGACTTGGATCAATTAAATGAATTTACATTCGGTGAAATGATTTACTTCTTTGAAAAAGCTACTGCTATAAGTGGACATTTGCTAGGTGTAAACCCGTTTGACCAACCTGGTGTAGAGGCATATAAGAAAAATATGTTTGCTTTACTTGGTAAGCCAGGTTATGAAGCGGAAAAAGAAGTTTTGCTAAAACGGTTAAATAAATAACGATATATAAAATATAAAAATACCCTTATTTGTGAGCTTAGTTAATGACAGCTCCTTATAAGGGTAGTCTATTATTTTTCATCAGGTTCAACACCTGGTAGTCTCTGTCTTTTTTGCGGAAAGGGTATTTTATGAAAAAAAAGTCGAGCAGTTATCGACATCATTTTAATCAATTTCCCGGGAAAAAACCAAACAGGAGAAGGACTAAGACCAAATTCAATTAAACGTTTGGTTAATAAGGAAATATGGGTATACCTGTAGAAGCGTGTAATATGAGCGGAAAAGACCTATTTTTCGTCACGGTTTGCGCATAAAGATATAAAGAAGAGTTTTATTTTCGACAGTATTTTATCCGATTTCAAGGATAAAATCCTTTATTTATAGGCCATTGATCCGATATTAATCAAACAATTGATTAGTATTTTAAAAACTAACCAATCGTTTGATTGAAAACGTAGTATTCCTTGAAACAAGGGGATTCTCATTATAGAACTGCTAAAAAATTTGAGATATTGTGCAATGATGGGGAGGGCATAACCACTTGTTCTTTGAGAAACACTAATTTTGTCGCCATTATTATGACAAAGTTAGCTTTCCTCTTTATTGAATGAAGGGGGTTCGTACTTTACCATGTATAAGGTAATACAATAATGAAGGGATGAGAGCACATGGCTCAATCTAATATAAAAGTAGCTGTCCAGAAGTTCGGTAACTTCCTAAGTTCGATGGTAATGCCGAATATTTCAGCTTTCATAGCGTGGGGGTTAATTACTGCACTATTTATTCCTACTGGTATCCTCCCAAATGAAAGCCTTGCCAAATTGGTTGATCCTATGGTCACTTACTTGCTTCCGCTTTTAATCGGTTATACAGGCGGTAAGCTTGTACACGATCAACGCGGTGGTGTGGTCGGGGCGATTGTGACAATGGGTGTCATTGTCGGAGCAGATATCCCGATGTTTCTCGGTGCAATGATTATGGGACCGCTAGGCGGATATATTATTAAAAAATTTGATCAGTTGATTGAAGGAAAAGTTAAAGCAGGCTTTGAAATGCTTGTGAACAATTTCTCGGCAGGGATCCTTGGTGGATTTTTTGCGAATTTAGCCTTTTTAGCCATTGGTCCTGCCGTCACCACGTTTACAGGCTGGCTTGTTACCGGTGTTGATTGGTTATTGGCGACGGGATTGCTGCCATTGACAAGTATCCTTATTGAACCGGCAAAAGTTTTGTTCTTAAATAATGCGATTAACCATGGTGTGCTTTCTCCAATTGGGTTGGAACAAGCGAAAACAACAGGGAAATCCATTCTATTTCTACTTGAAGCAAACCCAGGACCTGGTATCGGTGTCCTGCTAGCTTTCAGTATTTTTGGAAAAGGGACTGCCAAAAGGTCAGCACCAGGCGCAGCGATTATTCAGTTCTTTGGCGGGATTCATGAAATTTACTTCCCATATATTTTAATGCGTCCGATGTTGTTCTTTGCCGTCATTCTAGGCGGAATGAGCGGTATCTTTACATTGATGCTTTTAGGTGGGGGATTAGCTTCGCCCGCGTCGCCGGGGAGTATTATTGCCATTATGGCCGTTACCCCGCCGCAAGCAAGTGCTTATCTAGCCAACATTGCCGGCGTCTTAGTAGCTGGAATCGTATCCTTTGTGCTTTCATCTTTCATTCTAAAAACGGGTAAGCAAAAGGATGAAGACATTGAAGGAGCAGCAAGAAAAATGCAAGAAATGAAAGGCAAGAAAAGCTCTGTTTCTAATGTCTTTGCTACTAATCCTAGTACGATGCCAGAAAACGTCAGCAAAATTATTTTTGCCTGTGATGCTGGAATGGGATCAAGTGCAATGGGCGCGTCCCTTCTTCGAAAAAAGGTAAAAGAAGCAGGAATGAACATTGCAGTTACCAATACAGCGATTAGTAACCTGCCTTCAGATGCACAAATTGTTATTACGCAGGAAGAGTTGACACCAAGAGCCCAGAAACAAGTGCCAAATGCCTATCATATTTCGGTTGATAACTTCCTATCAAGTCCTGAATACGATAAGTTAATTAATCGGATAAAAAATCCTGAATCGGCTGAACTTCAGGAAATCGTGGAAGACGCAGAAGCGGCTGTTCCAAGCGGTGACCCGCACACTGATGATGCTTTACTGCGTGAAGAAAATATCTTCCTTAACCAAGAATTTGCATCAAAAGAAGAGGCGATTCGTTTCGCTGGCAATGTGCTGGTCAAAGCAGGGTATGTAAAGGAAAGCTATATTGATGCGATGATCGCACGTGACGAAATGACATCCACCTATATGGGCAACGATGTCGCGATTCCACATGGTACTGAAGAAGCGAAAAAGGATGTCCTGAATTCCGGGTTTACGGTTTTACAAGTACCGAATGGTGTAGACTTTGACGGTCAGAAGGTACGTTTGATTTTCGGTATTGCCGGGAAAGATGGAACACATCTTGAAATCTTATCTGGAATTGCCGTTACTTGTTCTGATATGGCCAATATAGAAAAACTAGTTGAAGCAAAATCAGCAAGAGAAATCATGGACATTTTAAATGATAAATAATTTATTTACCGAATAGAAAAGCCGCGTTTGCCGCTTTTCTATTCACTTTTTGCACCTGTTACTTCACCCTGAAATGAGTTGGTTGCATGTATATAACTTCAAGGGAAAAAGCAATCATTGAATTAATCGTTAAAACATCAGGTAATCATACTGCTGCGTCGATTGCTGCATACTTAAATGTGAGTGGACGAACGATCCAACGGGATTTAAAAGCGGTAGAAAAAATTCTTGACTCATTTGCGCTTCATTTAGTCCGTAATATCAATAAAGGGCTCATGATTGAGGGGAAGAATGAGCAAATATTTCGCCTGATTCAGTATTTAATGAACATTGACCTAATTGATCAAACACCACAGGAAAAAAAACTGCTGCTCCTTATTTCTCTGGTGCAAGAGGAGTCCTTTAAAATTCAGACGTTAGCCAATGACCTTGGTGTTAGCATCACAACCCTAACCATCTATTTGGATGAAATGACAGAGTGGCTTCGTCATTTTAATGTGCAAATTACTAGAAAAAGGGGAGTCGGAGTCGATCTAAACGGCTCGGAATCAAACAAACGGAGAGCCCTGGCAAGTTATATATTGCTTCATTTTAATGAAGAACTAATGGAAAGTTTGTTTTTGTTGGAAAATGAAAAGAGTTTTCAAGAAGTCATTTTGTATTATTTTCGTCCAGACTACCTTCTTGCGATTAATCGAGTAGTAAATACTACTTTTAATCATTTGCAGCATCGTCTTGCCTATAGCGATTATATCGGTCTAATCGTACATATTTGTATTACCTTGCAAAGGACGGAAGGCTCTTTTTTATTAGAGGAAGATGCAGATTTTCTCAACGAACAAACCAATGAATATAACCTTATCAGGGAAATTTGTCAGCGAATTGAATCGTCATTTTCAGTCGAGTTTACGAAAGATGATGTACACTTTTTGGCGGCAATCCTTAAAGGTTCTAAACTTCAAGCCGTCGATATTGTTCCATATGATAGTGTTATCCTTAGTAAAAGGATAAAAAACGTAATCGAACATGTATCTTCACAACTTCATGTGGATTTAACTAAGGATTTTTCTTTGTATCAGGGACTGCTTGCCCATATGGAGCCGTCACTATATCGAATTAAACAAGAAATGGGATTGTTTAACCCGTTAAAAGAGGAAATTAAACGAAAATATCCGTTTCTGTTTTTAGCTGTTAAGAATAGTGTTGAAAAGTATTTTATCGATATTCCAGACTTTCCTGATGATGAAATAGCCTTCATCGTTCTCCATTTCGGCTCGGCTTTAGTGATGCAGGAAGAAGATCTGTCGATAAAGGCACTAGTCGTATGCCCCACAGGCATTGGCACGTCTAAGATGCTGGCCAGCCGAATTAAGAAGAAAATCGTAGGAATTGGGTCTATCGAGATCAAATCGATGAAAGAGATGCAGCAGCAAAATAATTTAAGCAGCTATGATCTGATTATCTCTACCGTTAAACTCCCATTTACAAATCTAGGCTATATCCTTGTTTCTCCACTCTTAAGTGAAGAAAATATCGTAACCATCAGGAATTTCATAAGGGATAACATCGAGACGATAACAGAAAATAAGAATTATCTAAAGACAGCTCCCAAAAAGGCTCACGCAGCCAGTTTTACAAGTGTCACTTTAGGGGAATTATTACAGGAGATAAAGGGTGTATATCAAAGTATTCAGTCTGTTTTAAATAACTTTAGCGTTTATCGGATGCCGAATCTAAAAGGCCATAATCAGATTTTAGAAGAAATGGTAAAACTGGCAGAAAAGAATGGGCTGTTAATAGATTCAAGTGATGTGCTGGAATCGATAGAAGCTCGGGAACGAAAAGGCGGGCTCGGTATTCCAAATACCGGATTGGCACTATTTCACTGCAGAAATAAGAACGTTCATGAACTCATCTTCCAGGTTTCTCATTTGGAGCAGCCTATACTTGTAAAAGGTATGGATGGAAAGAATATGTACATGAAGAATGTACTGCTGATGCTGGCACCCGAGGAATTAAGTATCAGAGAGCAGGAAATCGTAAGCTTGATTAGCACAAGTTTAATTGAAAATCATGCCGCCGTTCTGATTTTTTCATCAGCCAATGAAGAGATGATTCGGACAAAATTGGAATCCATCTTTTTGGATTATCTTCACACAAATATACTAAAGGAATGATAAAAATGAAACTAGCCGTCCATTTTGGAGCAGGGAATATTGGAAGAGGATTTATCGGTGCACTTTTTTCACAATCGGGTTATCATGTGACCTTTGTTGATATTGCCGATCAAATTATAAGCCAGTTAAATGAGAAAAAGAACTATCAAGTAAAATTGGCTACAGATAAACAAGAAACGATCACGGTAGATAACGTGTCAGGATTAAACAATATGACACAAGAAAATGAAGTGATTGCAGCAATAAAGGATGCCGCCTACCTTACGACTGCGATTGGCCCGAATATCCTCCCGCGGATTGCCCCGTTAATTGCGAAGGGGTTAACCGAACGGGTTAAGTCAAACCCAGAAAAGTTATATGTGATTGCCTGTGAAAACCAAATTTCTGCGACCGATTTGTTAAAGGGTTATATTTTCGAACATCTAGATGATGAGACGAAGGCAAATTTAGCGGGCAAAGTGTATTTCTTTAATTCTGCCGTTGACCGGATCGTCCCAATTCAAAACAATCATGGCTCCCTCGATGTACTAGTTGAACCATATTATGAATGGGTTGTAGAGACAAGCGAAAGCATTCCTCCGATTGAAGGGATGAAGATTGTTTCAGACCTCGCTCCATTTATCGAGCGAAAGCTTTTTACAGTAAACACCGGTCATGCCGTCATTGCCTACCTTGGTTATCTAGAGAACAAGTCTACGATTGATCAGGCATTAGCGGATGAGAAGATTGTGAAACAAGTTAAAGCGACACTTGGCGAAACGGGTGGCTATTTGATTCATCAATATGGCTTAAATCCAGAGGAACACAGCCAATATATCGAAAAAATTATTAGCCGTTTTAAAAATGCCTATTTGAATGATGATGTGACAAGAGTTGGCCGTTCACCGCTCCGTAAGCTTGGTCCAAACGATCGTCTCGTGCGTCCTGCTACTGAAGCAGCGAAAGCGGGGCTCTCATACACGAATCTTGCAAAGGCTATTGCCTCGGCCCTGCTTTTTGATTACCAAGAAGATGAAGAAGCAGCTAAGCTGCAAGCGATAATTAAAGAAAAGGGGCTTCCTGCTGCGCTCAAAGAAGTAAGCGGGTTGGATGAAAACAGTGAAATCACAAACGAGGTAGTAAGTCATTACAATATACTCAAGAAATAAGAAAAAGAAGGTCAGTCCTTCGCTGCTTTAAAGTGGCGGGACAGACCTTTTTTTGTTTAATTATTTTCTGTTGCCATGATTACTTTAGTAGATTAATGTTGGCAACAATCATTAAGACAAAATGAAGTTTTGTATTTATTGATTGAATTTTGAAAACGCTTTAATCTAACTATAGAAAGTTCTACAAATAAGTTAAGGGGGAAAAGAGATGATTGAAACAGCAACGGCAACAGCAAAAGAAAAAGCAGACATAAAAGTGAAGATACAGAGATTCGGCAGTTATTTAAGTGGTATGGTTATGCCGAATATTGGTGCCTTTATTGCGTGGGGGATAATAACAGCATTATTCATCCCTTCTGGAAGGTGGCCAAATGAGGATTTGGCTAAATTAGTTGGACCGATGATCACGTATTTACTGCCATTATTAATTGGTTTTACAGGTGGTCGAATGGTCTACGATATTCGTGGTGGTGTCGTTGGTGCGACAGCAACAATGGGCGTAATTGTTGGAACGGATATCCCGATGTTCCTAGGTGCGATGATTATGGGTCCAATTGGAGGCTTTGTCATAAAGAAGTTCGATCAAGCGATTCATGGCAAAATTAAATCTGGCTTTGAAATGCTTGTAAATAACTTCTCAGCAGGTATTCTTGGTGGTGTCTTGACTCTATTAGCTTATAAGGGTGTAGGTCCAGTTGTTGAAGCGCTAAGTAATGCTTTAGCAAAAGGTGTAGATATAGTTGTTGATATAAATATTTTGCCATTAGCTAACATCTTTATTGAACCAGCAAAGGTACTTTTCTTAAATAACGCGATTAACCATGGGATTTTAAGTCCATTAGGGGTGGAACAAGCAGCAAAAGCTGGAAAATCGATTTTATTCTTATTAGAAACAAATCCTGGACCGGGATTAGGTATTCTCCTTGCTTACTGGTTGTTTGGTAAAGGCTCAGCGAAATTAACAGCACCTGGAGCAGTTGTTATTCACTTCTTAGGTGGGATCCATGAAATTTACTTCCCATATATTTTAATGAGACCTATGCTTATCTTTGCTGCAATGGCAGGAGGGGTAAGTGGAGTATTTACCTTTAATCTTTTTAATGCCGGACTTGTAGCAGCTCCATCACCGGGTAGTATCTTTGCCTTGATGGCAATGACTCCAAAAGGCGGCGCAGTTGGTGTCCTTGCAGGGGTATTAGTGGCAACAGCTGTATCCTTTGCAGTAGCTTCATTGATCTTAAAAACAAGTAAGGCAACAGATGAGGACTTATCTTCTGCAGCAGCAAAAATGGAACAAATGAAAGGCAAGAAAAGCTCTGTTTCTTCAGTGTTAACTAACTCACAAAATGCAATCATTCCTGAAAATGTAAACAAAATCGTATTTGCTTGCGATGCCGGTATGGGTTCAAGTGCCATGGGTGCATCTATTTTAAGAAATAAGGTAAAAAAGGCCGGTCTAGATATTACAGTGATAAACACAGCGATTAACAACTTACCAAATGATGCTGACGTTGTTGTTACGCACAAAGATTTAACAGACCGTGCAAAAGCAAAGCTTCCGAATGTGACACATATTTCGGTAGAAAACTTTTTAAATAGTCCCAGATATGACGAATTAATAAATGATTTGAGAAAATAATTGAACGAAAGGCCTAGACAAATTATGCTAGGCCTTTCTTATTTTAAAGTTGTCAACAATGCAGTTGACTAAAATATAAATAGCTTCCGTTGTATAAAGGGTTTAACGGGATTAAAATGATAGTGTCAGTATAAAAATTTAATTTTGGCAACATCATATGATTGGTGATTGACGGTCAACCTTTAGGGAGTGAGAAATATGTATATTTCCGCAAGAGAAAGACAAATCCTTGAAATCTTATTAAAGAATACGGATGAAATGACCGTGAAAGACCTTGCCAAACAAATTGGTGTTAGTGGAAGGACGATCCATCGGGATTTAAAAAATGTTGAAGATATTTTGGACGAATATAACCTGGCTTTACAAAAAAAATCAGGGGTTGGCGTCCAAATCACAGGTGACCAAACCAAGATTCGCGAACTAGAACTATACTTATTTAATCTCTCACATACAGAATACACACCTGAAGAACGACAAACGATTATTATCTGTGAGCTGCTAGAAACAAATGCACCTGTTAAACTGCTTGGTCTTGCCCACGATTTAAATGTCACAATTGCTACAGTCAGTGCTGATCTAACCAAACTGGAAGAGAGATTACAAACCTTTGGATTAGCACTCATTCGAAGAAGAGGCTATGGTGTTGAAATCGAAGGAGATGAAGGTGCTAAACGAAGGGCCATGAGCAGTCTTATCTCTGTGTATCTTGATGAATCCGAAATTCTTTCGTTAACACGAGAAAATATTCAAAAGCGGTCGACCCAGCAAATTCATACCATCTCTGAAAGACTTATGGGACTTGTTGAAAAGAAAAAGCTTGTTATCGTCGAAAAAATTGTAAATTCAATTGTTCAGGAATTACCCTTTTCGATGGCAGACAGCGCCTACATTGGGTTAGTGGTTCATTTAGCCCTAGCGGTGGAACGGATTCAAAAAGGCGAAGGGATTAATATCAATTCATCGTATTTAGAAAATCAAAAAGCAACAAAGGAATATAGGTTTGCAGAAAAAATAGTTACCGGGTTGGAGCAGGTTTTTACGATTAATATACCTGAGGCGGAGATTGCCTACATCACGATGCACTTAAAAGGTGCGAAGTTAAGGCATGATCATGAATATTTAAACGAAGATACCAGCTTACAGGTTGCGATCAAAACTAAAAAATTGATTGAGCTGGTAGGGAATTTAGTGGGTTTAGACCTAGCGGCAAATCGATCCTTATTTGAAGGGCTCGTCATGCATTTAAAGCCTGCTATTTATCGAATGAAACAAAAGATGGGGATTAGTAACCCGTTGTTAGATAAAATAAAACGAGATTATGCTGATTTGTTTGCGATTGTCAAACAGGCAGGAAAGCAGGTTTTTGATGATTTTTATCTTCCGGATGAGGAAACGGGATATCTCGTTATGCATTTTGGTGCCGCCATATTGGGCAGCAGGGAGCTTATAAATTTTAGAACGCTAGTGGTTTGTTCAAGTGGAATTGGTACCTCTAAAATGCTGGCCACGAGATTACAAAAAGAGTTCCCAGAGTTGAAACACATTCAGAATGTGTCAGTTATGGAATTTAAAAAGATGAAAAAGGATAATTATCAATTAGTGATATCCACGATACCTATTCCTAATTATGAATCGGATTATATAGTAGTCAATCCCTTTTTAAATAAAGATGAGATCGAGAAGATTCGTTCCTTTATCAATGAATATAAGATTGTGAATAGTTCCGAAAAACACCTGCCTGTCACGTTGAATGCCAATGTGAGCAAAAAGAGTGCCGCCGGGTTAATTGAGGAAATGCGTGGTATCCAAGAATATACTAGGGCGATTGCAACCATTCTCGAAGACTTCGAATTAAACGAATTAAGCGAAAAGAAGACAACAGAAGAAATCTTAACACAGCTTTGTCAAAGTCTATATGAAAAACAAAAGATTGACGATGTGGAAGCCGTCGTTAAGAAAGTCCTCGAAAGAGAAAAACTTGGAGGAATAGGGATTCCGGAAACGGGGATAGCATTATTTCATGCGCGAACACCACATGTGCTGCAGCCGTGCTTTGTCATTTCTGTTCTGCAAACGCCCATTAAGGTTGTCGGCATGGATGAAAATGAAATGAACATGATCTATTTCATTTTGCTGCTATCGCCTGCGAACACCTCAGATAAAGTTTTAGAAGTGTTAAGTTATATAAGCTCATTGTTAATTGAAAGTGATGAAAATATAGCTGTTTTTCAATCAGGTGACTATGGAAGGATAATGAGATTACTAACAGCCAGATTTGATCAATTTTTTACCGAGAAATTAAAAGAATTAAGGAGTGTTTCGTTATGACGAAATCCATTTTGGCTAAAGAAAATATTTTATTAAATACAGCAGTAGGGACAAAAGAAGAAGCTATTCGCATAACAGGAAGCATTCTTGTCGATAAAGGGTATGTAGACGCAAACTATATTGAAAAGATGCTAGAAAGAGAAGCGTTAACTTCTACTTATATGGGTAATTTTGTCGCTATTCCACATGGAACTGAGGATTCAAAGTTATTGGTTAAGGAATCAGGAATTTCATTCGTTCAAGTTCCACAAGGGGTAGACTTTGGTTCCGGAAATATTGTAAAGCTGCTCATTGGGATTGCCGGAAAAGACAATGAACATTTAGACATCCTCTCAAATATTGCGATTGTTTGTTCCGAAGAAGAAAATATTGAAAAGCTTGTTGCCGCAACAACAGCCGATGAAATTTTGGCGATTTTTGAAGAGGTGAACTAAGATGTTGGCTGTTCACTTTGGAGCTGGAAACATCGGCCGTGGCTTTATCGGGAATTTATTATATCATTCAGAATATGAAACTTGCTTTGTCGATGTAAATAGTGAAATTGTAAATTTACTAAATGAAAAGAATGAATATCGTGTCGTACTTGCTGAGCCAACTCAAGAAGAAGTTACGATAAAAAATGTAAGAGCGATTAATAGTGCATCAAACCCGAAGCTAGTGATAGCGGCCATTGCTGAAGCAGATCTAGTTACTACGGCGATCGGACCGAACATTCTTCCGTTGATCGCCAGTTTGATTGCAGATGGCCTGCGCAAACGTGTCGAACAAACAGATAAGCCGCTCAATATTATTGCTTGTGAAAATATGATTGGCGGGAGCTCGCTTTTAAAAGCGAAGATCTTTGAAAAATTAACAGCTGATGAACAATCACAATTTGAAGGACGTTTCGGCTTTCCTGATTCCGCTGTCGACCGGATTGTACCGAATCAAGTTAATGTAGATAAGCTGATGGTAAAAGTGGAGCCATTCTATGAATGGGTGGTAGAAGAACCGAAGATCATTGGCGAGAAACCTCCTGTTAAGGGAATCACCTATGTTCAGGAATTAGTGCCTTATATTGAACGGAAGCTATTCACGGTCAATACAGGTCATGCCCTTGCTGCCTATTTTGGTTATTATTTTGGAATGGATACGATTAATCGTGCGATGGAGAACAAGCAAATTCTTGAGCTAGTGGAAGGTGCCCTTAAAGAAAGCGGTGCGTTTCTAATTAAAAAATACGGCTTTGACGAAGAGGAACATAACAAATATATTCAAAAGATTATCGGACGCTTCTCGAATTCTTATATTGTTGACGAAGTGACAAGAGTAGCGCGCTCGCCAATCCGCAAGCTTGGACCAAACGATCGCCTCGTTAGTCCCGCAAGACAATACCAGGAGATCGTCGGAAAGAACCCTGAATATCTATTAAAAGGGATTGCCGCAGCTCTCATGTACGATTTTCAAGGGGATGAAGAAGCAGTCCAAGTTCAGGCGGCCATCAATGAACACGGATTAAAAGCAGCAATTGAGAAGCTGACACAACTCGACGGAACTTCCTCTTTAGTCAAAGGGATTATTGAGCAATACCATCAATTATAGGGACAAGGGGCTAGGCGCCTTGTCCCTATTTTATTTTGAATGCAACGGCAATTGGAGAAAACTGAAAAGATTAGTATAATGGAATTGTTTACTTAAGGATAAATTTAGAGTGATTTTTACTTAACGAAAGGGTTTTTCCCATTTGGGACAAGAAGCCTGTCCCTAGTCCCATAAAAAAATTTTTTATGAGGTGATGTATGAAAAAGCAATGGAACCTAATAGTTGTCCTACTTTTGATCTTAATTATTGCGGTTTTCTCAGTTATTAATGTTGAACCTGTAACGGTTAATTACTTATTTGGAAAAGCGGAATGGCCATTGATCCTCGTCATCATTGGGTCAGTCCTATTGGGAGCATTATTAGCTGGTTTAATTGGTATGATGAAAATTTATCAACTTCAAAGGACTTTGAAAAAGTCTGCAGTAAAAACAGATGACCAATAACTCCTAACTCAAAATCATTCCCTCATTGCATTAAAGCAATGGGGGAATGATTTTTTTCATTTATTTAGAATCTCTATAAGAGGCCTTATTCTATGAAAAATGTCGAGCGGGTTTCGACATTATCTTTATCAATTTCCCGGGAAAAAGCCAAACGGCAGAAGGAGTTAGTCATGATTCAATCAAACGTTTAGTTAATACGGAAATAGAGGAATTCCTGTCGAAACGTGTATTATGAGTGGCAGAAACTTATTTTTCGCCACGGATTGCGGTTAAAGAAATAAGAAGAATCCTATTTTCGACGATATATTTACTGCTTTTTAGGTGTAAACCCTCTATTTATAAGCACTAGGTCCGATTTCAATCAAACGATTGATTAATTTTAATAAAACCAATCAATCGTTTGATTGAAAATGCAGTATTCCTTGAAATACTGGGATTCTCATCAAAAAACTACTAAGAGATTTGTTGAAATATAGAGGGTGTCATTAGGGGGTGTCAGGCACCGCTCATGGACATTTGTACGCCCACGGTGGACAGTTGGTTTGACTTTTTACTTCCATAATTACAGCAGTTATAATCATATTACGAATTCCGCTAATTATAAGGTTAATCATTTAGTGTGAATTTTAATTCTAACAGTGCTATAATATGTGATAAATATGAATAGTCCTTCGGGGTCGGGTGAAAGTCCCAATCGACGGTGATGAAGAAATTCTAAGCCCGTGAGCCTTTTTTAAAGGCAGGATTTGGTGTGAATCCAAAGCCGACAGTATAGTCTGGATGGGAGAAGGACGGATGAGCAGGCTTTATTTCCTTATGAAGAAAAACACACTTCAAAAGGTTTATTTGGCGATGCTTACAACAAGAAAACTCCTAACCACCCCGTAGAGATAATCTATGGGGTTTTATATTTTATAAAACCAAAACAAAATTTCATATGCAATGTCCTTCGGGGTCGGGTGAAAGTCCCAATCGACGGTGATGAAGAAATTCTAAGCCCGTGAGCCTTTTCATAAAGGCAGGATTTGGTGTGAATCCAAAGCCGACAGTATAGTCTGGATGGGAGAAGGATGTATGAGCAATGGTATTAAGCTTTTGAAGAAAAAATAACCTTCAGTAGGCTTATTTAGTGCTGCCATTATTACATACTCTCCTCCTAAACTCCTTAGTGACTTATTCTAAGGGGTTTTATTTTTGTGAAAAACCGTGATTGGAGGGGGATCAAGATGACGGATGAGTTTTATATGGATTTTGCCTTGAAATTAGCGCAAGCTGCTGAAGGACAAACTACACCGAATCCTGTTGTGGGTGCTGTGATAGTGAAAGATGGAGAAATTATTGGATTCGGTGCTCATTTGAAGGCAGGTTGCCCGCATGCAGAGGTCCATGCACTACAAATGGCAGGAAATCGGGCAAAAGGAAGTACTGTTTATGTGACGCTCGAACCATGCAGTCATTACGGGAAAACACCACCATGTGCGATGGCTCTGATAGAATTCGGTGTGCATCGTGTGGTCATTGCCTCAATGGATCCCAATCCGTTAGTCGCAGGCAAAGGCATTGCCCTTATGAGAGACGCTGGGATTGAAGTGAAAACAGGTGTTTTGAAAGAGCGGGCTGATGCGTTAAATGAGGCATTCTTTCATTTTATTCAACAAAATAAACCTTTTGTGACATTGAAACAGGCCATTACGCTGGACGGTAATATATCGGCACAAACTGGTTTTTGTGAACAAATTACTGGCAGCGAAGTACAACAAGATGTACACAATGATAGAGAGAAATATGATGCGATTTTAGTCGGGATTGGGACCGTTTTAGCGGATAATCCAAGTCTAACCAATCGGCTTGGCAAGACGAAAAAACAACCGATTCGAATCATTTTAGATACGCATTTAACGATGCCGTACGATAAAAAGGTCATCACGGATGGGCAGTCGCCAACATGGATTTTTACCGGGTCGGAAGCAGCGCCTGAGAAGATGGCTAGTTTTCAACAGCCCCATGTAGAAATCATACAACTTTCACAGCCAACCATCGACATTACCGAGTTGCTAACGGAGCTTGGAAAACGTCAGGTGATGAAACTATATGTAGAAGGCGGCAAAACCGTCAATGCAAGCTTTTTGAAATCAAGGTATGTAAACCAACTGATAACCTATGTTGCCCCGAAAATTGTCGGCGGGAATCAGGCAGTACCCATGTTTGCAGATTTAGATGTCCGGCAAATGACAGACGCTTTCGAATTGAAATTTCAACATGTAGAAATGATTGGCGAGGATCTGAAAATAACGTCGGTACTGAAATGAGGTTAATTTATGTTTACAGGAATTGTAGAAGATTTAGGTAAGGTCAAAGCGATGAAAAGCGGGTCTCATAGCATGCAGTTAACGTTAGAATCCCAAAAAATTGTAGAAGACATTCATTTGGGCGACAGTATCGCCGTAAATGGCGTCTGCTTAACTGTCACCTCCTTTTCAACCAACGCGTTTACGGTTGATGTCATGCCGGAAACGGTGAAGGCAACCAATATCCAGTCATTGCAAATTGGCCATGTGGTCAACTTGGAACGGGCGATGCCGGCAAATGGCCGATTTGGCGGTCACTTCGTTTCGGGGCATGTGGATGGAACGGGCGTCATTTTACGAAAAAGGAAGGTTGAAAATGCGGTATATGTTGATATTGGCATCAGTGAAGAACTGAGTAAATATTGCGTACTAAAAGGTTCAATTGCAATTGATGGAATCAGTTTAACGATTTTCGATGTGCAACCGACGAAGCTGACCGTTTCGCTTATTCCACTAACGTTTAGTGAAACAATCTTAGGAATCAAAAGAGAGCATGATGTCGTGAATATTGAAAATGACATGCTTGGAAAATATGTTATTCATCAATTGGAGCGCAAGCAAGAAAGTTCACCGATAACGATGGATTTTTTAAGACAAAATGGATTTTAGAAAGGGCGGTGTTTTGACTATGTTTCATACCATTGAAGAAGCAATTGAAGATTTGAAAAAGGGAAAAATCATTATCGTGGTAGACGATGAGAATCGTGAAAATGAAGGAGACTTTTTGGTGCTGGCAGATTTTGCAACACCAGAAAATATTAACTTTATGGCTACACATGGCCGCGGCTTAATCTGTACACCTATATCGAAGGAATTAGCAGAACGTCTCGATTTACATCCGATGGTCCAGCACAATACAGATAACCATCAAACGGCCTTTACGGTTAGTATTGATTACAAAAATACAACGACTGGTATTAGTGCATTTGAGCGTTCTGAAACGATTTTACAGCTGTTAGACCCAAATGTAATCAGCTCAGATTTTCGCCGGCCTGGTCATGTATTCCCGCTTGTGGCCAAGGAAAATGGTGTGCTTGAGAGGAATGGCCATACGGAAGCAGCGGTTGATTTTGCAAAACTTTGCGGTGTGCAGCCTGCCGGGGTCATTTGCGAAATTATGAGTGATAACGGTGAAATGGCAAGGGTGCCGGAACTAATGAAATTGGCTGAAATGTATGAGTTGAAGCTGGTGACGATTGCCGATTTAATCCGCTATCGTTATCAACATGAGCAGCTGGTGAAACGTGAGGCATCAGTGAAGCTTCCCACATCATTTGGCGAATTTCAGCTGATTGGCTATTCCAATCAGCTAGATGAGAAAGAGCATGTAGCAATCGTGAAGGGGGATCTGCGTAAAGAAGATGACGCACCGCTTGTACGCATCCATTCTGAGTGTTTGACCGGTGATGTTTTTCATTCAAAACGCTGTGATTGCGGGCCGCAATTGCATCTGTCATTAGAAATGATTGAAGAAGTGGGCCGAGGCATCGTGCTCTACATGGAACAGGAAGGCAGAGATATCGGCCTCTTAAATAAATTAAAGGCCTATGAGCTGCAAGAGCAGGGCTATGACACAGTCGAAGCCAATGTGAAATTAGGATTCCCGGCGGAAATGCGTGATTATGGTTTATCAGCGCAAATGCTGCGAGATCTAGGGATTACGAAGGTGCGGTTGATGACAAACAATCCTGAGAAAATGGATGGGTTAACGAAATACGGAATTGAAGTGGTAGAACGCGTGCCGCTGGAAATTGATGCTGTAGCAGAAAATAAACATTATTTACTGACAAAAAAAATAAAAATGAATCATATTTTAGCATAGGAGAGATGACAAATGGGACAAGTATTTGAAGCACAATTAGTCGGAACAGATTTAAAAATTGGTATAGTGGTAGGAAGATTTAATGAGTTTTTAACCTCTAAATTGTTGGGCGGTGCCATGGATGGTTTGAAACGTCACGGTGTATCAGAAGCGGACATTGATGTCGCATGGGTGCCAGGTGCGTTCGAGGTGCCATTCATCGCGAAGAAGATGGCGGAAACTAAAAAATACGATGCGATTATTGGTTTAGGAACCGTTATTCGCGGCTCAACTACTCATTACGATTACGTATGTAATGAAGCGGCGAAAGGGATTGCCAATGTGGGCTTAACAACGGGCGTGCCAGTTATGTTCGGTATCGTAACAACAGAAACGATTGAGCAAGCGATTGAACGCTCTGGAACAAAATCAGGTAACAAAGGCTACGATGCGGCGGTATCCGCCATTGAAATGGCCAATTTGAATCGTTTATTTTAAAGGTAATGACGATTTCCAACAGTTTTCATCAGCTATTTTAGAAACGCAAATCTTAATAAAAGAATCCATTTTGAACAATCTTTTTCTCAAAATGGATTCTTTTTTTTCTAGAAATCAGTCCAATGTGTTGGGCGTGCAAGTAAGTGCGGTAATTTTGTCCGTGCATCCCCCTTCGCCGAGTTAATTTGGACTTGAGTGAGAAAGATACAATCAGTGAGATCTGCTCCACTAAGGTCGGCGTCGCGTAAATCAGCGCCGATAAGATCAGCCTCCCTTAAGTCAGCATCTCGAAGGTCCGCAGCAATCAGGTAGGATCCTCTTAAGTTGGCCCCTCTTAGATTCGCCCCTTTAAGATTTGCCCCCATAAGATCTGCTCCCCGGCGGTTCATTCTCTTACTCTGTTTGGCATTCTTATGCTGGAGACGTGACTCTGACCATACTAGTTCGCTTGTCTTTAATAGAAGAGCATTCACCTCTGCTCGGTGGGACGGAACGTTTAAGTCCATGAGTGAGTCGGGACTAAGGTGAGAAAGTCGTTCCGTCTCGTCAAGTGCGACGCTAAGCTCTCTGTGAATAGGACGTGTTGCTTTCAACGCTAGAGCTTCCGTCAAATATGCGAGCATCTCATGGAGTTGTTGCATAATCGGGAACACTTTGTACATTTTCTCAGCCGTTTCTGGACTTTCTTGCCAGCTGACTCCGCCGAAAGTAATTTGGGAAACCTTTTGCCCTGCACCGAAGCAGTCAAAAACGGTACAGCCTTTAAATCCTTGCTGTCTGAGGTTTTTATGAATGCTGCAACGACAGTCCGATTGCAGATTTGGGCATGGTTTGCCACCAATTTTATCGATGGCAAAATCCGTTGAAGCCGCAAAGGTTGGAGCAACACAGCACAAGCCGAAGCAGTTCTCGCAGTTAGCCCGGAGACTGTCTCGACTAAGGTTCCGTTTTAAATTTGGATTATCACTGGTCTCGGACAATGGGTGCATCTCCTTTGTTTTAGAATCCCTGCATGATTTATTATATTAGTAGGTTTATAGGATAACTATTTCGAGCTTCCTAATTTCTATGGTTTATTTTTATTAGAAAACATATTTTTAAAAAAGGCAATATTTACTCAGTTTTTAAGGGGAATTCCAACGAATAACCCTTCTTCTAGTCTAGGTGGCTAGAACTTTCTAAAAGTAGTAGCATTCTTTAGCGATATGGTAAAATAAAAATTTGAAATATTGCGAAATCCTTTGCGGATGGGAAAACTGTTGTTGAATAGTTTAAGAGATTTTCTTAGGAGGGTGGTCAGAACTTCATGTTTATTAAGCGAAGATTAAATGGAATGTTTAACTCTGTAGTATCTCATGTAAAGAATACATATGATTTGGTTGATGGTTCAGGTGCAGGTGTAATGGTTATACATAATGACAACATGGTTGTAGAGGAATATTGGGGGAAACATTCAAAAGAATCTGGTGCAAGACCGATCCAGGAAGACTCACAGTTCCATGTAGCTTCTGTTCGTAAAAGTTATATTGGCTTTGCGGTGGCATACGCTGTACATCACGGTTACATAGAATCGATTGATGATGAATTAACAAAATATCTGTCTGTTGCTGATACAGAGCTTTTCATTAAAATAACTATTAGACACCTTCTTACACATACCCATGGATTAAATACACAAGAGGGCAGGATTATTCGAGAATTTGCTCCAGGGAAAGGATGGGCATATCGTGATATTAACATTAAACTGTTGACGGATATTGTCAAATCTACGACAGGCAGGACAATAGCCGAAATCCTGAAAGAACAGGTTTTTAATCCGTTAGCGTTTAAGGAAACGGGTTGGCATGATGAAGCAAATGAAAAATTAGTGCAAGTTATTAAAGAACAAAACGATAAGTTTTGGTCAACGAGTAAGGGTACAGATGGGAGCCAGAAGAACATGTATGTATCCACAAGAGAGCTTGCTTATTGGGGATATGTCCACTTAAAGCAAGGTTTTATCGATGGGGAACAAAGGGTTTCTAACGACATCATTAAATTAGCGACATCCCTTCAGAGTCCATTCGTAAATAAAGACCTTCCTCAAAATGGATTTTTATGGTTTGTGAAGGATTTGCCTGCAAAGCAAACGGAAATTGGTGACCTTGTGCCTCAAGGTTCCTATCAAATCTTGGGATATACCAGTGTGGCAGTAGTGGTTATTCCTAAGAAAAATACCGTGGCAGTTCGCATGTTTAATAGTTTTGGCTCCACACCTGGATACGATTATTTATCTGACATTAGATCATTTGGGGATACTGTTATGGAGTGTTTATAAAGGGGTATAGGGCAGGAATCTTGTCCCATTTTTAAGTCGAAAGGAAAGAAGGCGTTGATGTGTTTAGAAAATGGGGATTTTTCCTCTTAATAGTCATCCTTGTATTAAGTGCTTGTGCGCCGAGTCTGCCTAAGAATCAGGCTCCGGCGGAAAACTCTATTCCGGTTGCGAAAAAGCTTCCGAAAATTGATCATATCGTTGTTGTTGTCGAGGAAAATCGCTCACAAAAGGCGATTGAAGGGAATCCGTCTGCCCCCTATATCAATTCACTAATGAAGCAGGGAGCAAACTTAACGAACTTCCATGCTATAGAACACCCAAGTCAGCCTAATTATTTGGACTTATTCTCCGGGTCAAACCAAGGGGTGACAGATGATAAAGTCCCAAAAGCGAAATTTTCTACAGATAACTTGGCGAGTGAGTTGATTGAAAAGAATTATACGTTTATGGGCTTTTCCGAAGACCTGCCTTCCGTTGGCTTTAATGGGGCATCGACTGGTCCCGGAGGTTATGCCCGTAAGCATAATCCTTGGGTAAACTTCACCAATGTACCGAAAGAAGTCAATCAGCCATTGACAAACTTTCCAAAGGATTTTACCAAATTGCCGACGGTTTCATTTGTCATCCCGAATCTTCGGAATGACATGCATGATGGAACGATAAAGGAAGCGGACGATTGGCTGAAGGAAAAGATTGACCCTTATGTTCAATGGGCGCAAAATCATAACAGTTTATTGATCGTGACATGGGACGAGGATGATTATTCACAAGACAACAAAATCGCGACCTTTTTTGTCGGACCCATGGTAAAAACAGGGCGATTTGATGAAAAGTTAAATCACTATCATCTTTTAAGGACCATCGAGGACCTTTACGGATTAGCACATGCGGGGGAAAGTAAGATAACCGAACCTATTATGAGCATATGGAAATAAGAGGGACAAGGGGCAGGCACCTTGTCTATTCCACAACAAATTGTCTAAAATGTATTGTGAGACTTTGGGGCAGTCCCATTTGCTGGGATAAAGCGGAGAGGACTGGCCCTTTTCTTTTATTAAGTTTGCCCTGAAATGAGAAAAATCAGAGGCAAGACCCCAAATGCTATGTTAACAAAGAAATGACATACGATAAGAGGAAACAATCTTTTTTGTTTGTGAAAGATGATCCCGCTCCCAATTCCCCATACGAAAAAAGCCGCAGCATAGACAATAGCACCTTGTAAACTAACAGCCAGTATAATGTGTTGCAAAGCAAATCCAACAGAGGGGATGAATATACCGACCCACACTTTTTTTAAATGGCTGATAAATAACGGCTGGGCATAGCCACGGTACATTAGTTCTTCAATCGGTGCATTTAAAAACGGAAAAACAAAAGAAATGCCGGCTGTTAACCACAGTAGCCATCCGGGGCGTGGAAATGAAAAGATATCTTCATTTCCGGCAAAAACAGTCGGAAAGTGTTCGAATAAATCCGGTCCATACATGACAAACATGATTCCCAAAATTGTAACCACGAAAGGGACATACAAGACCACAAGCCATAACATACCGAACAAAATATCCTTTCCAACTCGTTCCATGCGAAAATTGATTATATCTTTTATGGAACGACCTTCTTTTTTTAACAGGCGATGTAACAAATAAAAACAAAATACATTAACGATAGTAAAATAAACATTTGAAAATTCCGGCAGAAAGGGAAACCGAAAGGATAAACCAACTATTTTTAGCAATAAAAATAGAAAAAATAACGCCACGATCAACATTGGAAAACGAATAAACGAAACAAACCAAGCATTTTTCAAAAAGCTGCACCTCCCGTTTTTAAAAATACTCAGATATCTTTAGGTTTATGTGTTAAACCTTTTTAAAGGGACAAGGAGCCTGCCCCTAGTCCCAATCATCTGACTGTTGACAATTGTACGAAAAGAATGATAATCTTCAAGGACACTAAACATTTTTTTACAAAGGAGGAATGGACAATGCGAGATCTTCAGGTGTACTTCATAACTGCTAATTTCATATATTGTCCATACCTGTAATCTGTAAAATGGTGAATTCCTAACGTGATGAAAGGTATCGGCACGCCTTCGATACCTTTTCCAGAGATGCATGCTCTTTTTAGGGTATGCCTCTCTTTTTTGTGTTACGGAATATTTTGGTGAATTGTTAAAAAGGAGTAGATGAAGATGTGGAACAAACAAAGAAGATTGATTTTCAAAAAGGAGCTGCTAGAGTCTGGGTAGCTATTATTCACAGATGTTCGGGAAAGTAGGGATGCTACATGTTTGAAGTATTAGGTAAATTAGGCTGGTTTTTTAAACAGTCTTGGCAACAGTATACAATTGCTATTTCCTTTTTAATCCTTGCCAGTGTGCTGGAAGTGATTCCCCCGTATATACTAGGGTCGATTATCGATGTATTAACGGCTGGCGAAATGTCCAAAGCATTATTAGTTAAATACGTATTAATATTCATTTCGATTATTATCTTTGGCTATTGTTTAAATTTCGTTTGGCAATATCGTTTGTTTGAAGGGGCCATTAATCTTGAAAGAATAATGCGCCGGAAATTAATGCTACAATTTTTAAAAATGACGCCTACATTTTATGAAAAGAATCGTACGGGTGACCTAATGGCACGTGCAACCAATGATTTAAATTCCGTTTCGGTTACAGCGGGATTTGGGATTATGACGCTGATTGATTCCACGTTATATATGGGTGCCATCATTTGTGCGATGGGGTTTATGATTTCTTGGAAATTAACGTTTTTTGCCATGCTGCCAGTGCCGATAATGGCTGTGTTAATTCAGTATCTTGGCAAGCTTGTGCATGAGCGATATATGAAGGCACAGGACGCATTTGGCGAATTGAATGATAGTGTTCTAGAATCCGTTGCCGGCGTGCGGGTGATCCGCGCCTACGTGCAGGAGAAAAAGGATGAAAAGACTTTTGCTGACATGAGTGAAGAAGTTTACGCGAAAAATATGTATACAGCAAAAATAAATGCCCTATTCGGGCCGATAACAAAAGTCGGGACCGGCATCAGCTATGTGGTCGCCCTTGGTTACGGTGCAATTCTTGTCTCACATGGTGATATGACGGTCGGTCAGCTTATAACCTTTAATGTCTATTTAGGGCTAGCGGTGTGGCCTATTTTCGCTATTGGCGAGTTAATAAATGTCATGCAGCAAGGAAATGCCTCACTAGATCGGGTCCAAGAAACCCTTAACAGTGAAGCAGATGTTCAAAATACGAAAGATCCGGTTGCCATCACGACGCCAAGTGCTATTGGTTTTGATGACTTGATGTTCCAATATCCAACGAGTCAGGTGAAAAATTTACAGCAAATCTCCTTGTCACTAAAAAGGGGAGAGACGCTTGGAATCGTTGGGAAGACAGGTGCAGGAAAAACAACTTTCCTTAGACAATTATTGCGAGAATATCCGCTTGATGAAGGACAATTAACGATTGCCGGAGTTGATATCGCCGCGCAAACAAAAGAACAGATTCTCGATTGGATCGGGTATGTACCACAGGATCATATATTATTTTCACGAACGATTCGCGAAAATATTTTATTTGGTAAAGAGGATGCAACAGAAGCGGATTTGCAGGAAGCCATTCACCTTGCCTACTTTAAAAAGGATTTAGAGAACTTACCGATGGGGCTAGAAACACTTGTCGGGGAAAAAGGAGTTTCTTTATCAGGGGGACAAAAGCAGCGGGTATCGATTGCACGGGCGCTTATTAAAAATCCGGAAATATTAATCCTTGACGACTCATTATCAGCAGTCGATGCAAAAACGGAGTCTAGAATAATCCGAAACATTCAGAATGAGCGAAGTGGCAAGACAACGATTATTACAACCCATCGTTTATCTGGTGTGCAGCATGCAGATCAAATTATCGTCCTTGATGAGGGGCAAATTACCGAGCAAGGAACACATGAAGAACTTATCGGGCAAAACGGCTGGTATAAAGAACAATTTGACCGTCAACAGCTGGAAGGGGGCGGGTCATGAGTACGGGGAAACGTTTAACGAAATATGCGATGTACTTTAAACGGCCAATTTTTCTAGGGCTATTATTCTTAACGGCCGCTGTATTTACGGAACTTGCAGGACCATTTATTGCAAAAAATATTATTGATGAACATATGACCATTGGAAAAATTGATATAAGGCCGATTGCCTGGCTGCTTTGTTTATATTTCATCTTAGCGGTGGCAACAGCCATTTTACGTTACTTTATGTATATTTATTTGCAAATGGGCGCAAATCGTGTTGTCCAAAAATTACGTCAAGATGTATTTGGACATATTCAAAGATTGCCAATTCAGTATTTTGATCAATTGCCGGCAGGAAAAATTGTCGCGCGGGTCACAAATGATACCGAAGCATTAAGAAATTTATATGTGCAAGTACTTTCTAACTTTGCCACAAGTTTTATCTCGATAGCCGGTGTCTATATCGCGCTGTTTATTTTAAATTGGAAAATGGCGCTGATTGCCTTAATCATGATGCCAATTGTCTATCTTTGGATGATTCTATATCGAAAGTATGCGGCGCAATACAATGATGTAATTCGCACAAAAATTGCGGATATTAATGCGATGATTAATGAATCGATTCAAGGCATGACTATTATTCAAGCCTTTCGTCGTGAAAAGCAAATGACGAAGGAATTTGATGAGATGAATGAAGAGCATTATGCCTATCAGCGAAAACTATTGTTTTTAGATTCGGCAACATCATTTAACTTAGTCAATATGTTACGTCTCACCTTATTTACGATTTTCATCATCTATTTTGGGACACAATCGTTAACGACAGCACAGATTGTCTCTTCGGGTACACTCTATGCGTTTGTTGATTACTTAACGAGATTATTTAATCCAATTACGAATGTGGTCAATCAGTTTTCACAGCTGGAACGCTCACTCGTTGCGGGGAAACGCGTGTTTGAAGTGTTAGATACCACTGGTGAAAACGTATCACAAGAAATGATGCCCAGGTACGACGGGCATGTCCTATTTGAAGATGTGTCTTTTGCTTACAAAAACAATGATTATGTGTTGAACAATTTATCCTTTGAAGCGAATCGCGGCGAGACAGTGGCACTTGTTGGCCATACGGGTTCTGGAAAGAGTTCGATTATGAACTTGCTCTTCCGTTTTTATGATCCATCAAAAGGGAAGATTTATATTGATGGGATTGACGTTACTTCTGTGCCAAGGCAGACGATGCGTAAACATATGGGGATTGTGTTGCAAGATCCTTATTTATTTACCGGAACGATTGCCTCGAATGTTAGCTTGAATGACCCAAGTATCTCACGGGAAAAGGTAGAAGCAGCCTTGAAAGCGGTTGGGGCAGAAAGTGTCTTCAGGAATCTGGAAAAAGGGATTGATGAACCCGTTATTGAAAAAGGCAGCACACTTTCTTCGGGCCAGCGACAACTTATTTCATTTGCCCGGGCGCTCGCTTTTGACCCTGCAATCTTAATCTTGGATGAAGCAACCTCCAATATTGATACAGAGACGGAAGAAATGATTCAGCATGCGATGGATGTTCTTAAGAAGGGCCGGACAACTTTTATTATTGCTCACCGTCTTTCGACGATTAAAAATGCTGATCGTATTCTTGTATTAGAACGAGGCGTGATTAAAGAACAGGGCACTCACGATGAATTATTGGCCCAAGGCGGCATCTATGAGCAAATGTATCAAATGCAGGCAAAATCGCTTCAGGTCTAAAGAGAGAAAACGCAAGTTTCCTTTACATGGTGTATGGACAGGAGCTCACAAAGAAAGAACCACTAATGCCCTTGGTGGTTCTTTTTGGAATGGTACGGGATAGCACCACAATATCAAATTCAATGAAATTTGGGACAGGGTGCCTATCCCCATGCCCCTGAATAATACCCCAATTATTGTAAATAATATATTCGCATGGATATTTATTTGGAGGGGATTAATAGTGAGCAATAGCCGGACTGATTTAACTTCTTCTGAAATAGCTAGTATTTGGGCTGCCTACATGAACGATAGTATGGCTAAATGTGTATTAGGATTTTTTCTAAAAACGATTGAACATGAAGAAATTCGACCCGTTATCCAGTTTGCTTATGACATGGCAGCATCTCATTTAGAAAAACTAACGAAGCTATTCGAAGAAGAACAATTACCCTTACCTACAGGCTTTACAAGTGAAGATGTTAATTTGAATGCACCAAGGCTGTATACTGATATGTTTATGCTTACATACATTAACCATATGGCAAGGGCAGGATTACTTGCCTACAGCGGGTTTATGTCGATGAGTGCTAGAAAAGATATCAGAAAATATTTTATGGAAGGGCTGCGAGAAACGACTGACTTATTCGATAAAAGCACGGATGCAGCCCTTTCAATCGGTATTTTTGTTCGAGCTCCTTATATTGCTTATCCGACAAAAACAGATTATATAGATAGTAAAAAGTATTTAAGCGGTTTTTCTTTTTTCAATAAACAGCGGCCATTAAATGCAGTTGAAATCTCACACCTATATATGAATATTCAAACGAACATCATGGGTGAAAAACTTGCCCTTAGTTTTGCGCAAACCTCACCAAGAAAGGAAATTCAAGAATGGATGTATCGAGGAAGTGAAATTTCAAAAAAACATGTCAAAGTATTTGGTGATTCACTTCTTGAGGACAATATCCACCCGCCTGTCCCGCCGGATATTGCGCTTACTAATTCGATTACCCCGCCTTTTTCCGATAAACTTACTATGTTTCTCATGTCTTTTTTAAGTGCTGCAGGTAAAGGTAACTATGCAACAGGGGCAGCCGCAAGTCAAAGAACTGACCTCGTTCTAAATTATGAGAGGTTATCACTTGAAATTGCCCAATATGCTAAAGATGGGGCCAATCTAATGATTGATAATTCCTGGCTGGAGCAACCGCCTGGAACAATGGATAAAGAGAAGCTTGCAAGGGAAAAAGAATAAATAGTGGGACAGGGGAGTTGCCCCATGTCCCAGCCTCATTTTGTATCTATGCCTAATTTCTTCATCCGGTACTGCAGGCTTTGGCGGCTTATAGCGAGTGATTTAGCCGCTCGTGAAATATTGGAATCATGTTTCGATAAAATGTGTTCGATATAGGTTTTTTCAAATAACTCCATTTGGTTCTTTAGTGGCACCGTAATATCTGAATTGCCTTTCATGAAGGTGTCTACCGTGGAAAGAGGCATCAATCTCTCCTTCAATTGCATTTTGCTCCGATATTGATAGGGTAAGTGGGAATACATAATATATTCCTCATCCATCATGATGTTCATGGCCGCTTCGATAATATGCTCAAGTTCACGAACATTCCCATGCCAATCATACTCAAGGAAAGACGATTTGACCTCCTCTGACAACCCTTTTACGTTCATTTGAAAACGCTCATTGTATTTTTTAATAAAATTCTTAACCAATAATGGAATGTCTTCTTTGCGGTCCTTTAGCGGTGGAACAAAGATCGTTACAACTCCAAGCCGGTAATATAAATCTTTGCGCAGCCGCTGATGGGCAATGGCATCAATGGGATCCTCATTCATATTGGCAATGACCCTTACATCAACTGGCGTATCTTTCGTATCACCAATGCGCCTGATTGTTTTTTCCTGAAGGACGCGGAGCAATTTTGCTTGAAGATTTAGATTCAATGAGTTAATTTCATCAAGCAGCAAGGTGCCGCCGTTTGCCTGTTCAAATAATCCTGGGGTATCAACTGCGCCCGTGAAGGCACCACGCTTCGTGCCGAATAGGAGACTCTCGATTAAATTATCAGGTAAAGCCGCGCAATTTTGCGAGATAAATGGAGCGGATAAACGCGCGCTCCCATTGTGGATGCTTTGGGCAAACAGCTCCTTCCCAGTCCCTGTATCGCCGACGATCAACACGTAGGACGAGGTTCGTGTTGCCCGTTTAGCCGCTTCAATCACTTCCTTAATAGCAGAGCTCACCCCAATTATTTTATCAAAGGTATATTTCGTGGCCCCCTTGTTCATATTGCCTTTAATGAGTCGTTCAAGTTTTGTGACGTCATTGGCAATTTCAACAGCACCCTCGATTTTTTCATCTGTATAGATAGGGATGGTATTGTTGATCGTTGTAACTTCATGACCCTTATTATTAAAATAGGTTTGCTTTACGTTCGTCGTTATTTTCCCTTCCTGCAATGCCTCTACAAGGGTACTAGATTGGTCGTCTTTAAACATAAACACATCTAGAAGATTTTTATCAATAACATCATGGAGGTCCATCGACTCCATTTGCATCATTTTTTTATTATAAATAATCGTTTTGCCCGTTTCGTCCACCGCATGGATTCCAACGTCCACTTCGTCCAAAATCCGTTCATACATCCGTGTTAAATAGTACAAATCAGTTTGTGATTTTGTCATAACGGCTCATTCCCTTATTTTTCACTTATGCCCCTATTTAATCAAAAAAAACGCAATAACGCAAAATAATTTGGCGTTATTTATTGAAAAATAAGCCTTTCTGCAAAATTTCGTGGCACTAAATTTCGGAAAACCCTATAAAACGGCAAAAAAATATTGGCATGAAACTTGCATTGAATAATTGTAATCCTGCTAATCGAACAAAAATAAGGTGAACAACGGGGAAGCTTCACAAATAAAGGAGGAAATTTTAATGACTGAAGTAATCATGAAAACAACAGAAATTATAGAACAAACAACTAAATTTGGTGCCAATAACTATCATCCGCTGCCAATCGTAATCGCCAAAGCGGAAGGCGTATGGGTGGAAAGTCCAGAGGGGGATCGGTACATGGATATGCTAAGTGCCTATTCCGCTGTGAACCAAGGGCACCGTCATCCAAAAATCATTCAAGCATTAAAGGACCAAGCAGACAAAGTAACCCTAACCTCACGGGCATTTCATAATGACCAGCTCGGGCCTTGGTACGAAAGAATCTGTCGGGTAACAAATAAAAATATGGCGTTGCCGATGAATACAGGAGCAGAAGCAGTGGAAACCGCTCTAAAAGCTGCCCGCCGCTGGGGTTATGATGTTAAAGGAATTGCTGAAAATCAGGCAGAAATCATCGCCTGCACAGGAAACTTTCATGGACGGACAATGGGAGCGGTATCGTTATCCTCTGATCCGGAATACAAACGCGGGTTTGGCCCGATGCTGCCCGGTATTAAGTTAATTCCTTATGGTGATTTGGAAGCATTAAAGGCAGCGATCACACCGAATACGGCGGCATTCTTAATAGAACCAATTCAGGGCGAAGCGGGGATTATACTACCTCCTGAAGGATTCTTAAAGAAAGCGTCCGAACTTTGTAAAGAACAAAATGTTCTGTTTATTGCTGATGAAATTCAGGTTGGTTTAGCACGGACTGGAAAAATGTTTGCCTGTGACTGGGAAGAAGTAGAACCTGATATGTTAATTTTAGGAAAGGCCCTTGGCGGCGGAGTGTTCCCAATCTCCTGTGTTGTCGCAAATTCTGATGTTCTTGGCGTCTTTAACCCAGGCTCGCACGGTTCAACGTTTGGAGGAAACCCGCTTGCCTGTGCCGTTTCACTTGCTGCTTTAGATGTAATCGAGGAAGAAAAGTTAGCGGCACGGTCCCTTGAATTAGGACAGTACTTCCTTGAACAGTTAAAAACCATTGATAATCCAATGATTAAAGAAATCCGAGGCAGAGGCTTGTTTATCGGGGTTGAACTAACCGAAGCCGCAAGACCATATTGCGAACAATTAAAAGAAGCAGGCTTATTATGCAAAGAAACACATGATACGGTCATTCGCTTTGCACCACCGTTAATTATTACAAAGGAAGAAATTGATTGGGCAATTGAGAAAATTAAAAACGTTTTATCCTAAATAAACCCGAAGTACTCTTTCCATTTATATGGGAAGAGTATTTTTGCGTTTTTGGTGCAAAATTATTTTAAAATAGTGCCAAAAATATTGGCGCCTTTGTTAAATAATTGTTCAAAAATAGGGAATTATACATTGGCATATAAATTGCATACATTACATGTATTGAAATAGTAAAAATATTATAAAGATTTAGTTGTTAGTAGATATACGCCAATGTACGAATCTTTTCTTACAGTTTACTATTTTAGAAAAAGAGTTTTAAAATATTGAAATCGTTTTCTTTCTGTGGGAATGGGGAGGAGCAGTGCGAAGGCGAATCAGTATTTTGATGGTGGCTTGTAATGCAATATTTGTTTTCAGGGATAAGGGGGAAGGATAATGAATTTACAGGAGAACAATGCAACTCATGAATTAAAAAGAACAATGAAGACGCGGCATTTGTTTATGATCTCTTTAGGCGGGGTAATTGGTTCAGGGCTTTTCTTAGGCTCAGGTTACACGATTAGCCAAGCTGGACCGGCAGGGGCAATTCTTTCCTATTTTATTGGCGGCATGATTATGTTTCTAACGATGCTTTGTTTAGGAGAATTATCGGTAGCCATGCCTGTATCAGGATCATTCCAAACCTATACGACCAAATTTATTGGACCAGGAACTGGTTTTGCGCTTGGCTGGCTCTATTGGTTAGGCTGGTCTGTAACGGTAGCGTTGGAGTTATTATCTGCGGGGCAGCTTATGCAAAGATGGTTTCCGGGTTCGCCTGTTTGGATTTGGTGTGCGATTTTTGCCGTCGTATTATTTTCACTCAATGCCCTTTCAGCCCGTGCATTTGGTGAAACAGAATTTTGGTTCTCCAGTATTAAAATTTTCGCTATCCTTGCTTTTATCATCCTTGGCGGAGCGGCGATGTTTGGTTTGATCGATATGAAAGGCGGACAACCAGCACCATTTTTCTCTAACTTTACCGCACATGGCCTCCTGCCACATGGGTTTACGGCTTTAATTATTACAATGATTGCGGTGAACTTTTCGTTTCAAGGCACAGAATTAATTGGGATTGCCGCAGGTGAAAGTGAAGAACCTGAAAAGACCATCCCTAAATCAATTAAGCAAACCGTTTGGCGTACGCTGTTTTTCTTCATTTTAGCTATTTTTGTCTTAGCTAGTTTAATTCCGATGAAACAAGCCGGCGTCGTTGAAAGTCCCTTTGTGGTTGTTTTTGATAGTATCGGTATTCCTTATGCAGCAGACATTATGAACTTTGTCATCCTTACGGCATTACTATCCGTTGCAAACTCTGGGCTGTATGCCGCAACACGGATGCTTTACGCGATGTCGAAAGAAAAAATGACCAGCCCTAAACTGACAAAAGTAAATAAACAAGGAGTTCCGTTTAACGCCCTTGTGCTAACGATAGGAATCGCATTATTATCGTTATTATCTGGATTTTTCGCACCTGAAACCGTATTTGTTTGGCTGCTCTCTGTTGCAGGATTAGGCGCCCAAGTTGGCTGGATTTCCATTACAGCTTCCCAAATTGCCTTCCGCAGAAAATTTATCCGCGAAGGCGGCAAAGTGGAGGATCTCAAATTTAGAACTCCGCTATATCCTGTGCTTCCTGTAATCGCCTTAACCTTAAACTGTATCGTATTGGCAAGCTTAGCATTTGACTCAGAACAACGCTTAGCCCTTTATTTAGGAGTACCATTTGTAGTGGCATGCTACCTCATTTATCATTTTAAAATTAAAAAGATTCGCGAGCACGACGGTGTGGGCGAACAAGAACTACAACTGCAAGAAAATAAAAAGATGATTATTTAAACTTTTGAGGTAGCCCCTGTCGCGGTAAAGCGGCGGGGGCTATGTCTATTTTTGAGAAGTAAACTCAAAAATAGTAAGATGTTAGTATATAAATTCTCGAGAGGCAGGTAAAAATCGTGATTGCGATAGTTGAAAAAAAGGAAAGAGGCTCCATCGCTCGTTTCGAACGCAGTGTAGAACATTCCGTTGAAGATGTTTGGTCATGGTTGACTGAAAACGAAAAACTAGCCCAATGGTTTAACGAACTTCGAGTCGGCGAGCTCCGAGAAGGCGGGTTTATGAAGTTTGAAATGCCGGATGGCACATTTGAGAAATTAAAAATTACTGAGCTCAAAAAGCATGCAGTGTTTGAATTCTCTTGGTGGGTTGACAGTGTTCGTTTTGAGTTGACTCCGGAATCAAACGGCTGCAAATTAGTCTTAATCGAACGGATTGAGAAAATAACAGATCATACTCCAAAGGATCTAGCAGGCTGGCACGTTTGTCTCGATGTGATTGTTGCCCTAATGGACGGCAGAACCATCGCCAGGATGGAAGAATGGAAAAAATGGTATGAAGAATATAAACAGGTTATTGGAGAAGTAACTCAAAGTTAATTAAACGATTGATTGAAAAGCTGGAAGCGTTGGTATGTCTGGCGTTTAAGAGTTAATCAAACGATTGTTTAACTTCTAGAGCCAATGAAGCATCGATTTGAAAAAACTAATCAAACGATTGATTGAAAAGCTAGAAGCGTTGGTGTATCTGGCGTGCTAGAGTTAATCAAACGATTGATTAAATTTCTGGAGCAAAGGAAGACGTCCCTAAGTTTTCCCCGTTTTGATTAAAAAAGTACTCTAGTGCTCTGTATTTTACCAGTGGCTTTCTATCTTAAAGAACGGGCACTCTGAGAGGTCCACAGTGCCCATGAACACGGGAAAAATCCAAGAACGGGCACTCTAAGAGGTCCACAGTGCCCATGAACACGGGAAAAATCCAAGAACGGGCACTCTAAGAGGTCCACAGTGCCCATGAACACGGGAAAAATCCAAGAACGGGCACTCTAAGAGGTCCACAGTGCCCATG
>NZ_JBIVOP010000015.1:0-68263 GCF_044754175.1 Neobacillus sp. NPDC093127 | reverse complement strand
CCCATGAACACGGGAAAAATCCAAGAACGGGCACTCTGAGAGGTCCACAGTGCCCATGAACATGGGAAAAATCCAAGGACGGGCACTCTGACAGGTCCACAGTGCCCATGAACACGGGAAAAATCCAAGAACGGGCACTCTAAGAGGTCCACAGTGCCTATGAACACGGGAAAAATCCAAGAACGGGCACTCTAAGAGGTCCACAGTGCCCATGAACACGGGAAAAAGCGAAGAACGGGCACTCTGAGACTTCCACTCTGCCATTTAACAAAGAAAAGACGGCTAACACGCCATCTTCCTTATACGATAATCTAATACCTCAATGAGACCTTTACTAACTCATCGCCAAATTTCACTTCAATAGCCTGTTCGCATTCATTTACCATGTCAAAGCTAATCTGGTGGACAAGTACATTCTCCTTTATCAGCCCCTCAAAGCGTTGAATGATTTTTTTACCCTTCTCCGTTGCTGAAATATCGAGTGATATATACATTTCTACAGGTAAGTCTAATTTTTTTCGCGTTTCTTGAATCGCTCTGATTAATTCTCTTACTCGACCTTCGTCCACTAATTGAGGTGTGAGTTTTACATCTAACAATACCTTTAACTGCTGATCGCCTGCCATCTCAAATCCAGATGAAACCATATATTCGACAGTAATATGTTCATTCAGTAATGTTACCGTTTGTCCGTTAACATTGATTTCAAGTTGACCATTGTCTAATAATGATTTTTTCTCACGATCTGGCATTTGTTCGACGTAACCCTTGACCGAGTTTACCAGCTTACCGAATGCCGCACCTGCTGTTTTAAAATTTAATTTAAAAACAAGCGATTCATATTGAGATAAATCTTCTGTAAAAACAACCTCTTTAACATTCAACTCATCTTTAATGACATTTTCGTAAGTATGAAAATTACGGCTGCCTTCTTGCTGCCAAACAATCATTTGCTGCAAAGGCTGCTTAACTTTCATGTTTGTCGCATTGCGAATACTGCGGCCGAGCTCCACTATTTTTAGGATTGTTTGCATGTCAGCCTCTAAATCAGGATGAATCATGGAATCATTAGCTTTCGGATAGTCTTGTAAATGAACACTATCTTGATGCAGCTTCAAATGGATATCTTCTGCCACATATGGTACAAATGGAGCCAACAAACGACTGATTGTCGTGAGTGCTTCAAATAGTGTTGAATAAGCAGCTCGTTTATCTTCTGAAAGTCCGGAAGCCCAAAAGCGATTTCTTGAGCGCCGTACATACCAATTGCTTAATTCTTCAACTAATGCTGCAATCTCACGTGTTGCTTGCGTAAATTGATAGCGATCCATATGGCTCACAACCAGCTTAACTGTACTATGAAGACGTGAAAGGATCCATTCATCCAGGATTGTTTTCGTTCCCGTCTGTTGGGGATCGTAGATAAAACCATCTATTTTTGCGTACATCGTATAAAACTTAAACGTATTATCCAGTGTATCAACCAATTTTGATTTTGCGTCTTGGACCGTCTTTTTCGAAAAACGTTTCGGATTCCACGGAGAGCTATCGACTAAGAAGGCCCAGCGCAATGCATCCGCACCGTATTCCCTGATGAGCTCAACCGGGTCTAAGGCATTGCCTTTGCTTTTAGACATTTTCTGGCCATGCTCATCAAGCACGTGACCAAGTGACAAAATGTTTTTATAGGGTGCTTTTCCCGTGAATAGGGTGGAAACAGCGAGCAGACTGTAGAAAAATCCTCTCGTCTGGTCAATTCCTTCGATAACGACATCGGCCGGGAATTGTGATGCGAATAATTCTTTATCACCAAATGGATAATGGTGTTGTGCAAAGGGCATTGAGCCGCTATCGAACCACACATCAATGACTTCAGGCGTTCGCTCCATGACACCTTTACATTTCGGACATCTACACTTTATTTCATCAATATAAGGCTTATGCAGTTCGATATCATTTGGTACTGGCGTTGCCGCTAGTTTTTGAAGTTCTTCCATACTTCCAGGTGACACTTCATGCTGACAATCAGAACATACCCAGACATTTAAAGGTGTACCCCAGTAACGATTTCTGCTAATATTCCAATCAACGAGATTTTCAAGGAAGTTCCCGAAGCGTCCATCTTTTATATGGTCCGGATACCACGTAACGGTCGCATTATTTGCTAGCATCTTCTCCTTTAAAGCCGACATCCTGATAAACCAGCTATCTGTTGCGTAGTAAAGTAACGGAGAGTCACATCTCCAGCAATGCGGGTAGCTGTGCTCATACTTTTCTTTATGAAAAAGAGTACCCTGTTCGGAAAGCATTTTTATAATATCCACGTCACAGTCCTTCACAAATCTTCCCGCAAGCTCGACAACATCAGCTGTATAACGCCCTTGTTGATCGACCACATTTATAAACGATAACCCATGTTGCTGAACGGTTTTATAATCATCTTCACCGTAAGCTGGGGCAATGTGAACAATCCCTGTTCCACTCGCTTCCGTGACGTAATCTGCCAAAACGACATGATGTCCTTTCTCGACAGCCACATAATCGAATGGTGCATCATACTGTATTCCTTCAAATTCACTGCCGCTATGTTCACTTAACACCGTGATATGCTCCCCAAGGACTTTTTCTGCTAATGGTTTTGCAACGATATAAACGACATTTTCTTTTAAGGCACGGACATAGGTTAAGGTCGGATTCATCGCAAGGGCAACGTTTGCCGGCAATGTCCAAGGTGTTGTTGTCCAGCCTAAGAAATATTCATCTTCCGCGTCAAGCCGTTTAAATTTAACAGTAGCCGATAAATCCTTCACATCTTTATAGCCTTGTGCCACCTCGTGGGAACTTAAAGAGGTTTGGCAGCTCGGGCAGTATGGTGATACACGATGGCCCTTATACAACAAATCATCTTGATGAACTTTGCTTAATATATTCCATACGCTTTCGATATAATCATTGCTTAATGTCATATAAGGACTGTCCATATCTACCCAATAACCTAGCTCTTCTGTAAAGGAGCGCCATTTCTTCTCATATGTGAATACACTTTCTTTGCATTTATTGATAAAAGGCTCTATACCATAGCGTTCAATTTCTTGTTTCCCTGAGATCCCCAGCTGTTTTTCAACACCTAGCTCAACTGGAAGGCCATGTGTATCCCACCCGGCCTTTCGTTCCACTTGAAATCCTTGCATCGTTTTGTACCGTGCGACCACATCTTTGATCGTCCGCCCAAACGCATGACCAACATGGGGCAGACCATTTGCCGTTGGCGGCCCTTCGTAAAAAACAAAGGGTGTCTTGCCTTCTCTTAATTGTACTGATTGCTTAAAGGTGTTTTTTTCTGTCCAATAATGACGGATATTCTCCTCACGCTGTGCAACAGTTTCCTTCCCTTCATTCACATTCATCGATATCGCCCCTATTCTAAAATGGTTAAAAAACATACAAAAAACCCCGTCCCATGTAAAGGGACGGGGTTAACCGCGATACCACCCTAATTCTATTGAACCGATCCAATAGCACTTAGCAACGTACAATCATACGTGTTCCTTGTAACGGTAGAAGCCCGATTAGACTTACTACAAGTTTCAGCCTAACTTCTCAGAGAGGATTTTCACGAAACACTCGAACACCGACTTGCACCAAAATGTCGGCTCTCTGTGGATCAAGACGAAACGCTACTTTTTCTCATCAACGAATTTGTATGCTTTTATTGGGTTGTATTATAACGGATATAAAAATGGTTGTCAAAATATTTTTAGAAATATTTCGTAATTTTTCACAAAGACAAATGGAATATTATGCTAAAATGGATATAATTCTTCTTTTTTGAAAAAGAGGTATCATTACAAAATGAGAGTTTATCGAAAAAGTAAAAAGGAGGTAAATATGAAAAAGGCAATCTTTATTTTTATATCTTTTTTAATAGGCATTGGCGTAGGGATATTAGCAAATAAAGAATATGGAAAATTTCACCCCACTTCAGGACCAAGCGGCGCAACTTCTTCTAATGAAAATGATAAGCTGAATGTAACCCTGTTTGTTTCAACCCCAATCCAAACATTCAAAGGAAAAGTTGTTCAGGTGAAAGCAACAGTTACAAATAAATCAAACCAAGATATTGATTTGAGTTCAAAAAAGTGTAAGCAAATATTGCAATTTTCCCAGTATTACGGAGAAAAGAAAGTGGAGGACTCTGATCATACTTGCATTCAAGATGAGTGGATACGGTTATCAAAAAACGATTCATTTTGGAAAACAGTGGTATTACCGTATGATGAGAAAGCTTTAAAGAAATACAAATCGGGAAAAATCACAGTTACGGTGGAGGGCTTAACCACTGAAGCGGGAATGTTTTAAAAAAATTGCTGAAAACGTTGGTATTTCTAGTATTCCGTAACTAATCAAACGATTGATTAAATCTCTGGAGTTTTTTATGAAGGAATAGATGATGAAGGAAAAAAGCATCATTGCTTAAAAGTATTTCCCCCTGTCCAATAATGACGGATATTCTCCTCACGCTGGACGAAAGATTCCTTCCTTTCATTTGCCTTCATCGATATCGCTCCTTTTCAAAAATGGTAAAAAAACATACAAAAAACCCCGTCCCATGAAAGGGACGGGGTTAACCGCGATACCATCCTAATCCTATTGATCCGCTCAATTGCACTTAGCAACGTACAATCATACGTGTTCCTTTTAACGGTAGACGCCCGGTTAGACTTACTATAGGTTTCAGCCTAACTTCTGAGAGAGGATTTTCAGGTAACACTCAAACACTGACTTGCACCAAAATGTCAGCTCTCTGTGGATCAAGACGGGAAGCTGCTTTTTCTCATCAACGAATTTATCCAAAGAATATCATTGTTTGCGGCACCATACCACAAGACCGTAAAATTACATATTGTGTGGACCTTTTGGAATCGTTCCAAACGTGTAAAAATGTAAGAGAGGGGTAACAGTAGTGTTTAACGATTTTAAGGTTATAGAAGGCCGTCCTGTTTATATTCAACTGAAAGAATATTTGAAAAGAATGATTACTAACGGGCACTTGTTTGAGAACCAAAAGCTTCCATCCACCCGTGAACTTAGCTCTTACCTATCAGTAAGCCGAAATACCGTTTTAACAGCTTATGCCGACTTGGAACAGGAAGGCCTTATTTATGCGGTAAAAGGAAAAGGAAACTTTGTTAGTCAAGTGGAGACCTTCAACGCCCCATCGATCCAATTGAATTGGAAAGATAAAATCAATGAGCAGACGTATTTGGCAGATGAGTTGGACCTAATGAAGCATGGCGTCCGCTGGAATCACGATATGATCTCCTTTAATAGTATCGCCCCCGATGAAAAGCTTTTTGATGTAGAAAATTTTAAAAGAGCCTTCTTAAATCGGATGGCTATTGAAGGCAATATCGTTCTTAACTATGGTTATGCCAAAGGATACAAACCACTGATCGAATACTTGCTTCATTATATGGAAGTTAAAGGTATTGACATTAGAAATAAAGATATATTGATTACCAATGGATTTACAGAAGGTTTAGATCTCCTATTATCCTCTATTCATAAAAAGAACGGACGTATTCTTTGTGAAAATCCAACCCATCATACGGCGCTAAAACTGTTTCGATTACATGGCTTTGAGATCGAGGGTATTGATATGGATGATGATGGTATCGATGTTTCAAAGCTTGAATCGTTTTTATCAAAAAAGGAATACGATTTTGCCTACCTAATCCCGTCTTATCATAATCCAACTGGAATCGTTACGTCCTCAGAGAAAAGAAAGGAGATTATGGAGCTTTTTTCTGCCTATCAACTACCTATCATTGAAGATGGATTTAACGAAGAATTAAGGTATTCAGGATCACATCTGGCGCCGTTGGCTGCCTTTGCAGGAGCCGGTAACAATGTCATTTATATTAGCAGCTTCTCTAAGATTCTTTTTCCGGGCTTACGAGTTGGGTGGATTTTAGCAGACAAGGATTTGATTTATTACTTGGAAAGTATGAAAAGAGCTCGTACTATTCATACGTCTACCCTAGATCAAGCAGTGTTATTCCAATATTTAAATGACGGCTGCTTTGAGAAATATCTAAAAAAAGCTAAATCAGTTTATAAGAAAAAATATGAATTAGCCGTTCATTCTTGCCAACAAGCCATTCCTTATAAACGAATGACTGGGGACGGCGGACTCCATCTTTTTTTAGAATTAGAAAATAATATCGATTCACGAGGTCTTTTAGAAAAATGCTATCAAAAGGGTGTTGTTTTTTTGCCAGGTGATGTCTTTTACACGGACGATAGTGGAAAGGACACATTACGGTTAGGATTTTCCAGGCTGACGGAAAAAGAGATCACTCAGGGAATTAACATCATAGGTGACACATTAAGAATTGATTTTGGAGGCTAAGAAAATGAAAGTTGGCGTAATTATGGGAGGCGTTTCCTCCGAAAGACAGGTTTCGCTCATGACAGGTGAAGAAATGATTGCGAATTTAAATAAAATTAAATATGAAATTGTACCAATCCAAATAGATAACAAAGAAGATTTGGCAGATAAGGTCAAAAATCTCGATGTTGCACTACTTGCACTGCATGGGAAGTACGGTGAAGATGGCACCATTCAAGGTACCCTTGAGACCCTTGGTATCCCATATACAGGGAGCGGGGTACTGTCCAGCAGCTTATGTATGGATAAGAATATTTCAAAGAAAATCATCCGTTATGAAGGAGTGCAAACACCGGATTGGATTCACCTTACGAATATAGAAGAACTTAATTTGGATGAACTAGACAAGATGGGTTACCCAGTAGTGGTGAAACCTAATTCGGGCGGTTCGAGTGTAGGAGTAAAAATTGTTTATGATCCAGACGCGATTAAGTCTTCAATTGCTGAAGTATTCGAAGAGGATGCTGAAGTGATCATTGAAAAGTATGTAAAAGGTGGAGAAATCACTTGTTCTATACTAGATGGAGAGCTCTTACCTATTGTTTCTATTCGTCATAAGGCGGAGTTTTTTGATTATACCTCCAAATATAATGATGTGGCTACGATTGAAGAGGTGATCCAGCTCCCGCCTGAAATACATGACAAAGTTGCTTTTGCTGCAATGACCTGCTATAAATCATTGAAATGCAGTGTTTATGCCCGCATCGATATGATGATTCAAAACGATATTCCTTATGTCATGGAGGTTAATTCATTACCAGGGATGACGAAGAATAGCCTGCTGCCAAAAAGTGCTGAAGCAAACGGGATCCCTTATGGTGAATTGCTTGACTTGATTATAGAAAACTCACTAAAAGTGAGAGCGATGTAAGGGATAACAATAGATTATAAAGAATGCGAGACCAACGAAAAGGGCGCATTTTAGACTCCAGCATGGGGCTGGAGTCTATTGATTATGTTCAATTTTGAGTACCTGCCTTTTCATCTATATCTGCTAAAACGACATTGGCCCCTTTTTCTGCATAAAGAAAAGCAATTCCTCTTCCAATTCCGTTTCCAGCCCCTGTTATGACCACTGTTTTATTAGAAAAATTCATTGTATTTACACATCCTTTTTAATTTATAAAAGTAACACAAAAGAGGAACGGGGGGGGGAAGGGATAAAAATATTTCTGGAAAAAAACAGTTGCATTTTTATTTGTACCAGTGTACCATCAAGGTAATACACTAATAATAAAGGAGGAGGATATTTTGATCAAAGGACAATTGTATCTAGAATGGCTGAAACACCGTGAAAGGGTAATCACGACCTTTGTCATCATTGTTTTGCTTGGAATCGGGCTATCGGTGATTAGTTATGTGAGCCAGGTCAGCTTCGTTAGTGATTTTCTGAGATATTACATTTATTTTTGGCTCAATGTAGTGCCATTTCTAGTTGTCATTCCACTGTTTATTATGCTAGAGAAGGACTTGAAAATTCGACATATCTGGCTCTATACACAAGCTTCTCTCCGACAGCTCTTACATGCAAAAGTACTGTTTTTAGGTCTTGTCTGTACGGTATTCATTGTTTTCCTGTGTATCGTTGGAGTGATTTGTGAATTCAGCGTTCAAAACGCAAGTCTTCAATCAATGATAATGCCGTATGTCATGCTCAGCATTAGCGCACTTTTTAAAGTAGTCGTTATGCAGTTATTATTTTTACTCATTTGGAGTCTATCTCAAGCGGTTACAGTCTATTCGCAAACCTTAGGACTGTTTGTTATCCCAGTCATGTATGTACTCTCGATCATCGGATATTCGAATTATTATGATTTAGTTCAAGTCGGAGCAGTGCCACTTCATATTAGCGGCATCATCATCCAAAGTGATTCGCTGTCATTATATTTGTTGGAAGACGCTTACATGGGTGAAGTCTTTGCAGGGGTGTTTATCATGGCCCTAAGTTTATTCCTGTCCGCCAGACTTTTAAAAAAGAAGGTCGGTGATTAAATGGGCATCGATTTTGAAAAAGACCGGCCAATTTATCTGCAATTAGTGGAAAGAATTTGTGGCGAGCTTGTGAGCGGCTCCCGGAAGCCGGGGGATAAACTGCCATCCGTCCGTGAATTCGCGCTGGAAGTTGGCGTCAATACGAATACGGTGCAAAATGTCTACAAGCAGCTTGAACAAATGGAGTTAACGGAAACGAAGCGAGGTCAGGGCACTTTTATTACACCCGATTCTTCAAAAATAAGCTCCATGCGGGAAGAGTTAAAGGAGCAGCTAGTTGACCGTTTTTTGAACAATGTTGAAATGATGGGATTTACCCAGGATGAAGTACTGCAGACGTTAAAAGAAAGGAGTGAAAGATGAGTGCTAGAGGTGAAAAATCTCCAATTCCACTATCATAAGCAACCTGTGCTTCAAAATGTCAATGTTCAAATTGAACTAGGGAAAATCATTGCCCTTGTCGGCGAAAACGGAAGTGGTAAATCAACATTCCTAAAGCTGCTGGCAAACTTGTTACAGCCATCAAGCGGTCAAGTCTTATTGAACGGTTCAGAAACGACAAGAGCATCACTGGCAGCAATTGCATTTATGGCTGATGATCAACACTATTATTCATATCTTACCGGGGATCAGTTGTTTACCATTTTTGACACACAATTTCATGATTTTCAGAAGGCAAAAGCGCAGGAAATTGCTAATTACTTGCGGATTGATTTAACAAAAAAAATTTCGACGATGAGCAAGGGGAACATAAGCCGCTTAAAACTCGCTGCCGCCTTTGGGAGAGATGCGAGCTATTATCTGCTTGATGAGCCGTTTTCAGGACTCGATCCGCTCGTTCGCGAGGATGTAGTAAAAAGCTTGATTCAATTTGTTGATTTAGATAAGGCGACAATACTGATGAGTACGCATGAAATTGACGATGTATCAAGAATCATAGACGAAATCATGATTTTGAAAGAAGGAAAGATCATCGCTCATGAAAATGTAGATGATGTTCGCAGCGTTCATGGAATGGAAGCAAAGGAATGGTTTACATCATTTTATAAAAATAAGGGGAGAACTGAGGATGAATAAATGGACAATTTCATTGGCTGTCTATGTAATTGTGTGCATCGGCGCGGTATTAAGTAAGGGGAGTCAAGGATACGATGCGTGGAGCTGGAAGCTGTTTGTCGGGCAAGTATTTGCCATTCCGATTACTTTAATCGTATTTGCAACGCTCCACTTTAGAAGCAGATAAACAGGGACTGTTCCTTGTCCCAGTTATCCTCTCCAAACAAATAATCCAGGAATTTTCAATTAAAAAGTCATTCCTGTATAATGAAATTATATTGTTTGGAAGGAGACCCTTAAAATGCGTTATTTGTTTATCTTGATCATTGCGATTCCAGCAGCAGAAATAGGGTTACTCCTCTTTTCCGGAAAAACAATTGGAGTTTGGCCCACATTACTCCTCATTATTTTGACCGGCGTAATTGGTGCGTATTTAGCGAAGAGAGAAGGATTACAAACGATTCGGAAGGCCCAAGCCCAGCTGCAAAACGGCCAAATTCCAGGTGAAGCGGTATTAGATGGAATTTGTATATTAGCAGGCGGAATACTTTTGCTATTACCGGGTTTCATAACAGACATTAGCGGCTTTTTAATGCTTTTTCCGCCAACAAGACGCGTCTTTAAATTCTTTATGATTAATTCACTAAGGAAAAGGATTCAAAGAGGGAATATCAAAATAATAAAATAAAATTATTAACTAGGATTAAGAAACATTTGCTTTTTTTGTAAAAAATAATATAATTGTTTATATATTTTGGAAACTAACGGCTTTGATAAGGAAAAGTAGATGGGGCAGTGTTTGATAGAGAGCTTCTGATGGTGGAAATGAAGCAAATGAACCCTTTTGAAAATGACCTTTGAGCTTCGTACCGAACGCTTTAGCTAGTAGGCTGCGACGGGAATGGCACTCGTTATTACAGCGGCAGTATCTCTTTTAAAAGACGTACTGATTGAGGCAAATAGTGTGAGCTATTTGTAAATGTAGGTGGTACACGAGTAATCTCGTCCTAATCGTAATGATTAGGGCGTTTTTTTTATTTATTTTTGGGAGGAATTAGAAATGACAATCGTTATAGGCGGAGCATGGCCATATGCGAATGGATCGTTACATCTAGGCCATATTGCGGCATTATTGCCAGGAGATATTTTAGCAAGGTATTACAGACAAAAAGGAGAAAAAGTCGTTTACGTTTCAGGAAGTGATTGTAACGGCACACCCATCTCGATTCGGGCTAATCAAGAACATACGACAACAGATGTAATTGCTAACCGATATCATGAAGAGTTTGCTGAGTGTTTTAAGAAATTAGGTTTTACCTATGATCTTTACACAAGAACAGATGCAAAACATCATCATGAATCCGTTCAAAAGCTATTTTTAAATCTGTTGGAAAATGGCTATTTATATACAAAAAAGATTGAACAAGCGTATTGTGAGCATGACAAGCAGTTTTTACCGGATCGTTTTGTCGAGGGGATTTGTCCTAATTGTGGGGCCAAGGCGAGGGGAGACCAATGTGATAACTGTTCGAAAATTCTCGACCCGCTGGATTTACTTGAAAAACGATGTAAAATTTGCGGAAATGAGCCAGTAATTAAGGAAACGGAGCATTTTTATTTTGCTTTTAGTCAATTTCAACAGGAGTTAGAGGACTTCGTCGGCAAAGCAGATGCGGATCATCGCTGGCGGGAAAATGCTCTGGCGTTAACGAAAAGATATCTGCAAGAAGGCGTTCCAGATAGAGCTGTTACACGAGACCTGCCTAATGGTGTGGATGTTCCCGTCGCAGGATTTGAAGGGAAGAAGATATATGTCTGGATTGAAGCGGTTGCGGGATATTTAACGGCCAGCATAGAATGGGCTAAACAAAATGGAGAAAGTATTGAGCAAATATGGAACGAAGACACAATTTCTTATTATGTCCATGGGAAGGATAATATTCCATTCCATACGGTTATTTGGCCCGCTATTTTAATGGGTATTAAGAGCAAAGCATTGCCGACGCATATTATTTCGAATGAATATTTAACATTGGAGAAAAGAAAGTTATCAACGAGTCAAAATTGGGCGGTTTGGGTTCCGTACATTTTAAGCAAATATGATCCCGATTCCATCCGCTACTTCTTAACTGTCAATGCTCCGGAAAATCGCGATACCGATTTCTCATGGCGTGAATTCATCTATAGCCACAACGGTGAATTGCTTGGGGCCTTTGGTAATTTTGTTAATCGCACGTTAAAGTTTATTGAAAAATCATTTGGCGGAAGCATACCGCAAGTTGAAGTAGAAACGGAGATTAAGAATAATACAATTGAACTTTACAACTCTACAGGAGATTTAATTGAAAACGGGCATTTTAAACAAGCCCTAGAGGAGATATTCCAGTATATTCGTAGTACGAACCGTTATTTTGATGAACAACAACCATGGATTCAAGTAAAGGATAATCCTATTAAAGGGGATGTTACGTTAGCAACGTGTACGTATATCATTTTGAATTTAGCTCAATTACTGCAGCCATTTTTGCCCTTTTCCTCAGAAAAGATTCGAAAAATGTTAGGTGTCTCAACAGTTGAATGGCATGAACAATCACAACTGCCAAGTAAAGTAGAATCCGTATTACCGTTGTTCGAACGCTTAGATATTCAGTTGATTGAAGAAGAATATAATTATTTGGTTCATTCATCAACAAGATAAAAGCATTTTAACTATACAAATGTTCTAACTCTAATAACCAATCAAACGTTTGATTAAATGGTTGAACCCGCTGATATGACTGACCCGGAGAAACCAATCAAACGTTTGATTAAATGGTTGAACCCGCTGATATGACTGACCCGGAGAAACCAATCAAACGTTTGATTAAATGGCCGAACCTGCTGGTATGACTGGCCCGAAGAAACCAATCAAACGTTTGATTAACTGGTAGCTAGCTCTTTACTTAAATATCGCTTGTTTTAATCATTCTACTTTAATTGTTTTGCTCAAGGAATTGGTAAACCGCCATTAAATCTTGTTTATTCAACTCACGAATACGATTGAAAATTGGAATATCTGCAACTGCCTCAAGATGTAAGCCCTCAGCCACAACATCCCTTACTTTGCCTGTAAGCCATGTTTTTACTTCTATACCCTCGACGATTTCCTTACGCCCTTCATCATTGATGCCACTTGCATAACAACTTACACATGGAATTGTTAATTTAAATACGCCATCATGGAGATTATCTTCTGAAATTACTTTCTTACCTTTACAGAAAGGACATGGATGACTTGCTTTAATCTTATTAATTTGAGTGACAAGTTTTTTGTAACCAAACGCTTCATAAACATACGTTAGTTTTTTGTATTTTCCATTGGTGAAATACTTATCAATGATGGTTTCTCTCGTCTCAGTGATATTGGCAAAATCACAGATGGTAATCTGATTATTAATGCTGATGGATTCGATTTTGCCTTTGATTCTGTCCCAGAATGGTAAGACATTTTGTAATACCATTTCATAACCCGTAAAGCTTGCTTGTTCCAATTCAAACATTTTCAGGGCGACTTGTGTTTCCCTTGGCAGTAAGGAGACATCCTCCGTCAAAGGCATATCGCCGCCAACAATAGCTTTCAATTTTTCCAGTTCCGGTAACTTTCCTACTGTTTTCATCACCTGATCAAGCGGCTGTGCGATAATCTCACGAATATCTATGTCGCCAAATTTGAGCTTTTTATGATGATTTAACACGGTTCCGTGACAAATCGGACAGGTAATCTTCTCTTTTGATGCTTTCATCTGCTCTTTAATAACCGATTTTGAAATGACTATATACATTCCAAGGATCTTATTAAAGCCCTCCCATGTCCTCCGCGTCTTACCTGCTTTATCATAGAATGACTTTTCCCAATACCCGTATAAAAAGGTATGCTTCTCTGCTTCTGTCATCTCATTGTAGCTTTTACTAATATCTTGACCCAGTTCATTCTTAATCTCATCAAAAAGAAATTGCAATTTCGGATATTGATAGTATTTTAATACCTCCATTACCTCTGGATGCAATAGGCCATCCCAGAATGGAACGGTTTTGTCTTGAATGACAATATCAAAATCAAACTTTTCAATAACCCGGCGCCCTGAACAAACTGGGCAATGATTTTCTTGATTATAGAAATCGAAGCTTCTTGTATCTTTATTAGTCGGATGAGCAGCCACAATATGGTTGATCAGGCCGCCAATCTCATAGAGAAAACTATATTGACTATACAAATGCCTTTCAAGATCAATGGCGATGACAGGTGCAATGGTGTCAGATTCGTATTCGCCATAAATCAAACGAGCCATTGATGATAAGCTTTTTAAAATGCCGCCCTTATAGACATTTTCTGCATGTTTAAAATAGTCGATATGATTTTCTTTTAAATAGGTAATACCCTTTTGCTGCTTGAGTGTGGAAGAAATAGGCGATGGAGCAACACTATAAGCACAGTTTTGTTCACGATAATAATCATCATGACTGATCGTCTCAAGGTGTTCCACAGGTGCAAGCTGTCTTTTACCAAAATCAACGATAAAATCAGAACTTTTCATCATATAGTCATTGTGTTCAATCATTATGATAGAGACTGATTCATCCTTTAGTATTCCCCTGATACTATCAATAAATTGATTTAAAATATTTTGTGATAAACCTTTTGAAGGCTCGTCAAAAATAAACAGCGTATGCGGGTTTCTTGAGTTGGCAAACAGCTCCGAAACTAAATGGACACATTGAAATTCACCGGTCGATAAAGACTGTGTTTTTCTTTCCAATGTCAAATAACCAAGTCCAAGTTTGATCAATAAGCTTAAGCGTTTATGAGCGATATCTTCATTTGGGAGTTCATCAATAATATCTTCAATCGAGCGCTCGAAAATATCATCAATATCTTCACTATATTTTGTAAGTTTCTTTTTAATATCAAGAAACGTCGCAACGGTTGACCGGCTAGTAATTGATTGGTTTCGATCCTGCCCTACCATTACTAGTTTATCTTTTGGATATCGCTTCAGGAAATCCTTGGAGATACACTCATTGACAAGGGTAGATTTACCACATCCAGACTCCCCCGTAACGGTTACAAGTCTATTTTTGGGAATCTGGAATTCAGCCATTTGAATATTTCGACAATATAGATCATGAAATTGATAGTATTCTATTGGTTTTGCCTGATTTCGTTCCCAGGTAATCGGTTTTGGACGTGGGGATTCTTCAACAATTTTCCCGCCGTATTTACCACTGCCAGGTCCAAAGAATAATTGCTTATCTGATGTATCGAGCACGGTGTCAGAATGATCAATGAGCCAAATTTGATTCTTATAGCCTAATTGTTTAATCTGTTCTAAAATTTTCAATAGTGTTTGGTGATCAAGACCCACGGAGATTTCATCAATAATAATCACGGTATTATCACTTGCTGCCATGAATTCTGCCAAGTAAAGTCGTGTTAATTCTCCACCTGACAATGTACCCATAATTCGATTTAATGTTAAGTAACCAATATTCATATTGATAATATTTTTAAGAACATGTTGTTTCGCTTCACTAATATGTAATTCTTCTGCAAGGGATAGAATCGTCTCCATGCTTAAGTTGTTGATATCGGAAATACTATGTGGATGATCCAATAATTCTATTCTTTTTTGCTCAACTTCAGGACTATAGCGTCTGCCTTCACATTTTTTACATTCGACATTTTTGGTCGTACCGCGTCCTTTACAAGCTGGGCACCAGCCTAGTGCGTTATTAAATGAAAACACTTCTGGAGAAAGATTATATTTTTCTGCAAGCCGCACGCGGATCTCTGTAAACACGCCAGTATGTGTGCCAATTGTTGAACGTGGATTAGAAGAAATAGATGATCTTCCAAGAAAAAGTACTAAAGGCATCTCTTCCATTTTGATAGCACTGAAATTGGTTTCCATAATATTTGGAAATAAGTACTGATAATCAGCCTTTGGCAATAAGGAAACGAGACGCTTCTTGGATTCTTCACCAATGGTTTGACAAAAAGTAGTTTTACCAGATCCAGACAAACCAGCAATTCCGAGCGTCTGATCTTCCGGCAAGACGGCATCTAAACGGTGAATATTGTTGGCTATTAATTGATTTACTTTCATAGTAATCTCCTCTCCATTCTCTAAATATAGTATTGCCATGTTAGGAAAACTTCAAATGAATTTGTACGAAAAAAGCAAACGGCTCAGTCATTTACCGAGCCGTTTGCTTTTTCCTATACGTTAGCTTAGTGAAGCATAAGAATCGTCGCCTTGCGTTTATTGCTTTTTTAAAATGCCCAGTCTCCATTTCGGAAAATCGGAACAATGGTGCCGTCTTGTTTGATGCCGTCGATATTCATCTTGTTAGAGCCAATCATGAAGTCAACGTGAACAGTGGAAGTATTCATGCCGTGTTTTAATAATTCCTCTTGGCTCATTTTCGTTCCACCTTCGATCGTAGTCGGATAAGCTGCACCAATGGCTAAGTGATTGGAGGCATTTTCATCAAACAGAGTATTGAAGAAAGTGATCCCTGATTGAGAAATTGGGGATGGGTCTGGTACTAAGGCAACCTCACCTAAGCCAGTTCCGCCTTCGTTATCAAACACCAATTTCTTAATCGCTGCATCGCCTTTTTCTGCAGAAATGTCCACAATCTTGCCATCCTTAAAGTGGACTTCAATGCCTTCAATTAATGTCCCGGCATAGCTTAACGGCTTTGTGCTGCGGACCACACCATCCATGCGATGAGTGTCAGGAGCAGTGAAAACTTCTTCTGTCGGCATGTTGGCAATAAATTCTTCGCCTTTTGGATTATAGCTTTCAGCACATGCCCAAATATGGTTCTTCGGTAAGCCTAATGTTAAATCCGTACCAGGAGCTGTGTAGTGCAAGGCATCAAATTGAACTTCATTTAATTTTGTTGCCTTTTCATTCAATGTCTTTTTATGTTCATCCCAGGCAGCAACTGGATCTTCTGCATAAACACGGGAGGTTTTAAAGATTTGATCCCATAAGGCATCAACTTGTTCTTCCGAAGTTGCAAGGTTAGGGAACACTTTTGCCGCCCAACCAGCTCCTGCAGCAGCCGCGACGGTCCATTTCAAATCATCATTTTGCGTGGCCTTGCGCTGGGCGCTGAACGCTTTTCCAGCTACATTTTGATAGGCAGCCACTTTAGCAGGGTCAACTTCATTTAGTAAGCCTGGGTCGCTTGATACAATAGAAAGACGGCTTACGCGATGATTTAGTACATGGTCTTCGGATTCTTGAATTTCGTATTCAGGAATGTCGGTTAGCACTTCTACAGGCTGATGTATGTAATGAAGTTTGCTGATTTCATCATCGGACCATTTAACAATTACTTTTTCTGCGCCTAAAGCATAAGCTTCTTCTGTGATTAATCGAGCTAATCGAGCCTGATCAACAGTAATGGTCATTTTTACCCAATCACCAGGTTGAACATTAATTCCTTTCGCAACTAAAAGTTTAGCGTACTTTTGTAAATTTGCTTCAAAATTTGGTAGTACCATTTTTTTATAACCCCCAATAGTTTTTTCTAATTACCATATCATACTAGCACAATTAGACCCAAATTTCTGAAAGTAAAATTCTAAAAAAGCAGAACTTTGTTTGTTCATCTGAATTTTAATTAACTATTTCCCTGAATCATCCTATGGCGCTAAAAAAGTGAATGTAAAGAGTACATGATCTAGCTGTTATAACCAATCAAACGTTTGATTAAATTTTTGACACTATGTGACTCTGGAATGAAAAACCAATCAAACGTTTGATTGAATAGCTGAAGCCGTTGGTATGGCTGGCATGTGGAGGTTAACCAAACGTTTGATTAACATTTGTAAAAACCATTACTCTATTCATCACTTAATATTATCCACCAACGTCTTACTCTTTAGAATCACTATTTTAGAGATACCTTTTCTTGTGGATGGATAAATATTATAATAATTCTGAATAATATAATTTGTCAATTGAAAATAAGGAGTGAATTTGATGAGCATAACCTCCCAAGACACAGATACTAAAGGGAAAAATTCCTACAGCTTTGATGAATTTGTTGCAAACCGTGAAAATCTTGATTGGTATCGTGATGAACCATTTTTGCAAAAGACAGTGGAAAAATTCACTGGCTCTGATTTTAAACAAATTCATGAAAAAATTCTTTCCTTTTCTCCAACAGTTTCTTCTAAATGGAATCATTTAGCCGTACAAAGCTCGAGGCCGGAAGTCCGTCCGCATATGCTTCACTATGATGCATTTAACCACAGGATCGACAGAGTGGTGCGGCCAATGGAAACACAGCTTTTAGAAAAAGGAGTTTTTGGTGAAGGCCTATTCTCTAGTCAAATGACAGCTTGGGAGAGTTTTGTGAAACGAATGTTAATTCATCAACTAGGGGAAGCGGGGGTTACCTGTCCTTTAACATGTACTCACGGATTGATTGCCCTAATTGAAGAATTTCCGGATGAAAATCATCCAGAACTCCATGAGATTTTAATGCATACAAAAGAAGGGGTTAACGGCGAATACGCCATTGGCGCCCAGTATATGTCGGAAATCCAGGGCGGCTCTGATTTGCCTGCGAATCTATTAGAAGCCGTTCCTGATGGAAAAAACTATCGATTATATGGTAATAAATTCTTCTGCTCCGTCGCCCATGCTGATTATTCCGTTGTCACCGCCAAAATTTCAGGCTCAAACAAAGTATCCACCTTTATTGTCCCATCATGGCTGCCAGGAGATAAAGAGAAGGAAAAGAGAAATGACTATCAAATTAACCGGATTAAATGGAAAATGGGTACCGCTGAGGTTCCTACCGGCGAATTCCAATATAATGGGGCTCTTGCTTATCCAATCGGACCAAAAGATAAAGGCATAGCCGTGGCAGTCGGAATTGTGCTGACATTATCCCGTCTTGAAATCGGCATTGCCTGTGCCGGATTTATGCTCCGCGCATCAAGAGAAGCCAATCTTTATAGCGAATTCCGTTCCGTTTTTGGTAAAAAAATAAAAGATTATCCACTTGCAGGAAGTAAATTAAAGCTAATAGAGAATGCAGCACAACGGACAACGGCAGGCGCCTTTAAAATATATGACCTTTTCTTACGTCTTGAAAAGCCGCTTAACCCTGGACTTAAATCAGACCACCCACTTGAAATCAGAAAACAACTGTTTAACCTGCGCGAATTAATTTTATTGCAGAAAATTGGCGCTACCAAAGAGGGGGTGGAAGTATTACGCGAAGCAATCTCGGTGTTTGCCGGTCATGGCGTCATGGAGGAGTTCTCCTCACTTCCGCGGATATTCCGGGATGTCGTGGTTAACGAACAATGGGAAGGACCAAGAAATCTGTTATTAACCCAAATTTATCGTGATATAAGTAGAGTGGCAGATTGGTATCCCCCATCTGATTTTGTACGTCATGTTCTAGACGGGGCTTCACAGGAAACCATCCAAACATGTTCAGAGCAACTGGAAGACCTGCTGCAGCGGCCGGTTCTCGGAGAAGTAAGTGAAGGATCGATGGAAGCGGCAATAGAGTGGGATACTTTCTGCAGTTCCTTCTTTAAAGCCTATCAGGAAGTGGCATTAGCAGAGATAAAGTAATTTGGTATGTAAATGGAATTTCTGACAGTTAACTAGTATAAGTAAAAAGGGAACTTCTTAATGGTGAGAAGTTCCCTTTTTTCCTTTTTATAATATCTATCTTTTGCTGTAAAAGATAATATAAAATGGGACTAATAGAGGCTTGTTTCATGCGTGTATCAAATTACGAATTTTTGTGATGAAAAGGGCTTCCCTATAATAAGTGGGTATATTCAATAGGAAAAAACTTTTAAGGAGGGAGAAATGAGCATGTCAAATTATTTGGGAAGGCCAAAATTAAAAATACCCAAGACAAAGAGTGAATGGATTTGGAATATAATCGGCTATTTATGTTTTTTCGGATCGATTATTGTTTTACTTTATGTTTGGAGAACACTCCCGGATAAAGTCCCAGCACATTACAATGCAGCAGGTGAGGTGGACCGCTGGGGATCAAAATGGGAACTTCTAATTTTACCGTTTGTGGGGATATTCATTGCACTTCTATTGAGCATTTTAGAAAAATTCCCCGAAATACATAATTATCCTAACCGATTAAATGAATCAAATGCAGAACAGTTTTATTTACAAAGTCGAAAACTTGTTAATCAATTAAAAAACATTTGTCTCATTCTTTTTTCGCTCATCTTAGTTGAATCCATTTCTATTCCTCTAGGCTGGGGTGCAGGTTTTGGGATATGGTTTTTACCGATAGCGCTTATTGGATTTGGTCTTCCAATTTTATTGGGAATAATGAGGCTTAGGCGGATTAAATAACCGTCCATATCAAATCATCATTTTGCGTGGCCTTGCGCTGGTCAATGAACGCTTTTCCATATCCATTTTGATATGCAGTCACTTTAGCAGGTCCACTTCATTTAGTAAGCCAGGGTCACTGGATAAAATAGAAAGACGGCGTACTCGATATTTCCCGGAATCATAGTAAAATATGTAAATAGAGGTGATGATTATGAATGAGAAACAAGTAGCTTCAATAAAAGAAATAAACTTTTCACGAAAAATGATATGAAAGAAAAACTGGTTTACATAAGAGCTAAATCGGATCAAGTGCCGCCGTTACAAAAGAGATTAGTAAGAGTATTGTTTGTATTTATGTTGGGAGCTTTATTAGGTTTCTTGGCTAAATTCACAGATGGTACCGTTGTTGGGCAAATGGGGACTTACCTTGGCTTTTGGATTGTAGTTACATCAATTATTGCCGTTCGAAGTCGCTCGCCTAAAGCTGCTGCATTACATACATTTATTTTTCTACTGGCAATGCTTCTTGTTTATTATTTCTATTCCATGGTGTTGTTTGGATTTTTCCCAATGAATCATTTTATTGCTTGGGGCGGAATTGCCTTACTTTCGCCGGTAGGTGGGTATGCGGTGTGGTACGCCAAAGGAAATGGCTGGATTGCTGCACTCTGCGCTGCTTTACCAATTAGTGTACTTTTGGTGGAAGGCTATAGTTTTTTCTATACGTTCGGGATCCCCCAAGGATTTGATATCATCTCAGCTGTTTTGTTATTCTTCCTATTGCCTGCCAATCATTTTCAACGCTTACGCATGTTGCCTATTGTCATTGTGCTATTTTTCTTGATGGAGCGGATAGGGGTACTCTATTATTAGCCGTGATAAATATTTTTTCTGTTGGAAGGAGCATTAAAGATGATCCATATTCTGTTTGGCCAATCTTCTGCGGGCAGTTTAAGAGCTGCCTTTAGGAAGAAAGGGATAGATAAAAAAGAACAAATCATTTCTTTTTGGGATATGTTCTCGATTGGTCCAGTCTTGCGGTTACACGAAGAAACAGGGCTGGAGGCACGATTTGATTGGATGAAGGACGTAATGAATGATGAATTTGGAGAATTTCAGGAATATATACAAAGCTTTCAAAAGACAATTGATCGAATTTTGTCCATTCCAGAAGAGTTGCTAATTTTTATTTGGACTGCTGACAATGCGCATGAACAAACAGGACTGCGATTTGTTTTGGATATATTGAAGGGAAAAAATAACGATATAACCGTTATCAACACGACAAAGTCATATGGAGAACTTTTTAACGCAGGAAGAAGACAATATACAGTTTTGCATTCAGGCGAAATAAATCCTGACAAACTCCAAATAATATATGATCAAGGAGAAGGAAGAGTTCTAACTGACCATGATAAAGAAGATTATGGAGATGAATGGAATTTTTTAACCGAGAATCGTGAAACTTTAAGAATCTGGAGAAATGGAAGGATTGTGAGTGTCCCTGAAGACTATTACGACCCATTTATCATCCAAAAAGCTAAAAAGTTACATAGAAGGCAGGAAACAAAAGACTTTATGAAATCTGCCAGATTAATTGGCGAGGTGCTGGGGCATTTAGACCAATATGTTGGCGATGCATTTTTGGAGTATCGCCTAAGAAAGCTAATAGAAAAAGGGGTTTTTGATGTAGAAGGCAGCTTGATCGCGATGAGGTACTACAGTGTAAAATTGCGTTAGGAGAGGAAAAGCTAAATCCTGTTATCGCAATCATTTTGCTCATTGCGTTCATCATCGGCCTTATGAAGGACATTTCTCTCAGTCCCCTGCTGATTTTTGTCCTTCATTGGCTTTATGAAGGACATTTCTCTCGATCTCCTGCTGATTTTTGTCCTTCATCGGCCTAATGAAGGACATTTCTCTCGATCTCCTGTTGATTTTTGTCCTTCATCGGATTTATGAAGGATATTTCCCCCATTTCCCACTGATTTTTATCCTTCATTGACCTTATGAAGGGCACTTCCCCCAATAATTATTTTTACCCTAGAGAATTCCCTTAAGAATTAATATGTGAAAAAGTGGAAAAAACAATAAATTTCAAGATCAGCCTACTATGGCAAAATGGTGGGGACTGCCCTTTTTTGATAACAGGCGTGCAAAAACTAACTAAACGTTTGATTAAATTGCTGGAGGCGAGGACATATGTCCTTCCCTCAAAACCTAAATATAGCTTTTAATAAAAGAGAGATCTAGTTTGGGGGGAAGAATAGATGAAAGGAAGTTTATTTGCATTTTTAGGCGGAGGCTTTATAACCTTACAGGGAGTGGCTAATACCAAGATTAGTCAAGATATTGGCACCTGGCAGGCGGCAACGGTTACCCAGTTCACCGGCTTCCTTATGGCCCTGCTTATCCTGATGTTCGTCCGAGACGGAAAATGGCAAGCGTTTAAGCGGGTGAAACCATTATATTTAACGGGCGGGGCCTTTGCTGCAGTGATTATTTTCACTAATGTCACGGCTATTCAGCATATTGGTGTTACCCTTACAATATCTGCGATCCTGATTGCTCAGCTGAGTATGACCTTTTTCATAGATAGTAACGGATGGTTCGGTTTGGTAAAACAGAAGATGAGACTGCCGCAGTTCATCGGTATTGGGATGATGATAGCCGGAGTGGTAATATTAAGATTTTGAATCGATAAATGTCCCCATTTGTGACAGGTGAAAGTCTGGAGGCGAAACAATCAATGGAAGAAATAAAAGATCGTGAGCAGCTAAAATCTTATTTGCAAGCTCATAAAATCGAATCGATATTTAATGCCCCATTATTATCTCATTTGTCGCTATACAGCTTTGATCAAGGGGAACTTATCTGTTCTCAAGGTGACCCCGCACAGTTTCTGTACGTCCTTGTTAAGGGGAAGCTCAAAATTTACACCACGTCGGCAGAAGGCAAAACACTTATTCTCTCGTTTAAGACACCGCTTGAGGTAATTGGGGATATTGAATATTTACGAGATATTGAGATTATTAATACGGTTGAGGCAGTATCGCCTGTCTGTATGATTGGTGTACATCATCGCTGGTTGAAAAAATACGGAAGTGATTACGCGCCGCTGCTGCAATTCTTGCTGGATATCATTACACAAAAGTTTACCGTCAAATCCAATACTTTGAGCTTCAATTTGCTTTATCCAGTGGAAGTACGCTTGGCAAGTTATCTTTTAGCCGTATCCTTTGATGAATCCGACTCGTTATTTAAAGAGCAAATAAGCATTAGTATTAAGGATACCGCGAACTTAATCAGAACAAGCGCAAGACATCTGAATCGAGTTATTGGACAGTTTTGCGCAGAGGGTCTGATTGAGCGTAACAAAGGGTTCATCCTTATTAAGGACAGGGAAGGACTAAGGGCACTCGCAGGTGAAAATATCTACGAGTAGATTTATTCAATCATGCAGCGGGCAAATATGAGAAAAAGGCAGCAAATGGGAGAGACATGAATATGATACTAGGATTAATAATGGCGCTTATTGCTGGTTCGCTGGTCAGTTTGCAAAATATCTTCAACAGTAAGGTGAATGAACGAGCAGGGTCTTGGGCGACAACGACTCTAGTATTAGGGTTGGGATTCCTGGCTTCCATGACAATGGGTCTCATCTTTGAAGGGAAGCAGATATTTTCCTTACAAAATATGCAGCCCTGGTACTGGTTCAGCGGTCTGCTTGGAGTAGGAGTAGTGGTTTGTCTCGTTCAGGGATTAAAGCTGCTTGGCCCTACGTTTGCCATCTCTATCGCGCTGACATCACAGCTCGGGTTTGCATTGCTGTGGGATTCATTTGGCTGGCTGGGTCTTGGTAAAGTTCCGTTTACATTCAAGCAGTTAATTGGTGTATTAGTCATTGTTGGCGGCGTTTTTGTTTTTAAATTGGGCGGTGCTCGAGGAAATGAGAAGTCAATTAAAGGGTCAGTCTCCCGCTAAGTTAAAGCGTCGTGGGACTGACCTTTTTTTTACATTCTAAACGGTTTTATTAGGTATCTATTAAAAAGGTTAACTTTATCATTGCAAAAGGAGTTTCATCTTCAAGATTCTTTTTTCGGACAAGGAGCCTGTCCCTATGTCCCTCTTGAAAAAGCATAATGCTTTTGCAGGGAATTTGTAGGTTTATGGTGAATTATGTAAAACAGGAGGTGGGGAATGGACATTCATTTTGATTTTTCGTTTGATCTCATTGCATTTATATCTGGATTTTTAGCATGGTGTGTTATTGGATTTATTGTCTATCGTATCTATAAAAAACAAGCTGAGAAGCCAAAGGTTTGGAAAGTTATCGTTAGTGTACTGGTCGGTATTTTTTGTTTTTCAATTAATTTGCAATTTTTTGGTTCGCTGCTCAAAATCCCAATCTTACCACTTGGTGTTTGGATTTTGTTTGGAATATTGAAGAGAAAGGAAGGGCGCTGGCAGATATATCGGCGTTTCGCTTGGTTAGGCTTTTACGCAAACTTTATTTTCTTAGCGGCAACGCTCATAGCCATTCCTGCCCATCTGCTACTATATCCTGAAGACGAGATTTCAACGTATATCTCAAATGTAGAAAATGCCGCTATTATCAATATCCATCCTTCGGCGGGAAATTACTCACTAAATATAGAAAAGCTGCAGAGTCAATTACATAACATGAGTCAAGCAACGATTTATAGCGAAGAGTGGTATGAAGAGACATTTATGGGGTCTGATTCTAAAAAGATAAACGAACGGTTTCCCTATCAACTCAGCGGAGCTTCACCAAAATGGGGGAGTGGCATGGAATCAATCATATACGTTGAAGCTGATGGAAAAGGAATTTTGGTAACGGCACCGAATAAACAGCTCTATTTTCGCTCAAAAGACTCCTTGCTGAAAGGAGGAAAATAATCTGATGAAAAAAAGAATCTGGTTCTTTGCTTTGTTAGCTGTAGTTGTCATCTCAGCAACAGCGATTTATTGGTTTTATTTTTCAAAACCTGATCCTTTTCTAACAAATGAACAATTGATTGAGGAAATGAATCAGGTCTTTCCAGAAGCGGCAGTAAAAGTCATTCAAGGCACGATTTCAATCGATGAACGACATCGGGTTGTCCCGTTTGTTGCTGAGGGAGACAAGTACGGCTTTAGTAATTGGGAATGGCAGCAGCATAAATGGGAGATTGTCTCCTTTAATACAATGGAACAGCCATATATTTGGAAGATTAATAGCGAAGATCCAACAACCTTTCGCCTAATATGGAATATTCATCCTGCTGATCAAGTCGGTTATCTAACGTTTTATTTAATCAGACAGAGAGGATATCATAGCCGGGATGGGCAAGTAACGTATGACCCCGGAGTTCAAATGGCGAAAAAGGTCACCCTTCAGGGGAAATCTTATGGTGTATTGCAGCTGCCGGATGACTGGGCAGTATTCATGAACTCATTAAAAAATGTAGAATCGGTTAAAAATCCTGATATATTTTCCAATCATTTCTTCTTTGATAAAAGTATATATTTTGGCTGGACTGCCTATGACAAACTCGGAAAAGAGACATTCCCAAAGGGTAATAATAACAATGGATTTTCGACAGGAGGCGGCGACTTAGATTTCCTCATGTATTTGAATGAATCGAAAATTGAGTCTCCGAAAGATGGGGAATAAACTCTTAGGATAAAAAAAGGGAATGAAAGGGAAAAGCTAGAATATATAAATAAAGGTGGAATAGCCATATTTTTACGAGGGGGAATGAAATCATGTCAAAAAAAGTTCTATTGATCGCCGGGGACGCCGTTGAGGCACTAGAGATTTATTATCCATATTTTCGCTGTCTAGAAGAAGGCTATGATGTGCATATTGCGGCGCCATCGAAGAAAAAGCTCCAAACCGTTGTGCATGACTTTATCGGCTGGGATACGTATACGGAAAGCAAAGGATACTTAATTGAATCCCAAATAGCCTTTGAAGATGTGAACCCTGAAGAATATGATGGATTAATTATTCCTGGTGGAAGGGCACCGGAATACATTCGTTTAAATGAAAATGTTCCAAGAATTGTCGCGCATTTCTTTGAAGCGAATAAACCAGTTGGAGCCATTTGCCATGCAAGTCTAGTTTTGACAACGGTTCGCCAATACATGGAAGGCAGGGAGCTGACCGCCTATATCGCCTGCAAACCAGATGTAGAAGCGGCGGGTGCTACCTATATCGAGAATCCTCTCCATGTTCAAGGAAATCTTGTTTCCGGTCATGCCTGGCCGGATTTGCCGGGCTTCATGAGGGAATTTATTAAACAATTGAACCAATAAGGAACATATAGCCAAAATGGAAAAGGAATCAGAATTGAAATCTCTGGCTCCTTTTCTTATTTTAATAATATGAGAGCAAAAGGACGATTGGAAAAAGCGTCTAATTTACAAGTTCGACGAGGAGGGGTCTAAATGAAAATTGCCGTTCTATCAGACATTCATGAAGGCATCAATCGAGAAAATACACAGACGGATATTATGGCACTGCTAAATAGTTGGCTGGCTGACCATTCTCCGGATGTGTTTATCATTAGCGGTGACATGACTAATGATTCGGAAAAATGCCTTACCCTTTTGAATCAGCTGCAAAATGAATTTCCACGAACGAAGTTATTATTTGTCCATGGGAACCACGATATCTATCATCAAGACTCAAAATCTGCCTGCGAAACACTACTAAGATTCCCAGGTAATCTCGGAAATGGTCCGGTGGAATTAAATGAAGATTGGGTTGTAATCGGTGATGGCGGCTGGTATGACTACACTTTTGGGATCAACGGATTCACGGAAGAACAATTTACCTTGGGCAGGTTTCATGACTTCACATGGCCGGATAAGATATATGCCCACTGGCCGGGACATGATAAGGACGAAACGGAACGGTATTTAGCGAAAATAGAAAATTGGTTGAGGGTTTATCAAGGAAAAAATATCATCATGATGACACATATGGTGCCCTTTTCAAAGTTTGTCGTATGTAAGGACGACCCCGGTTGGGACTTTTTCAATGCGATGATGGGAAGTTCGCGCTTCGGGGAATTAGCGGTGAAATATGGTGTGAAAAAGTATATCTTTGGGCATATTCATACCCGATATCATGAGATTTATAAAGGAATCGAAATCATTTGCAACCCCTTGGGCTACTATCCCTACGAATGGAACCACAAAACAGCGGAGGAAGAAATCCTTTCCACGATTAAAGTGATTGAGATTTGATTAACTTATCCACAGCGGTGCCTGACACCCAATCAAACGAGGTCAGATTTTCCAAAAAACTCTTGACAAAAAATTTTTATTTGTGCTATAATTAAATGTTTATTGACACGTTTTAACTTCCGTCGTATTATGAACTCCTGGTTATATTTTAGCTGGGAGTTTTTTGCTTTTAAACGAAGGGGGAGTTAATTTGGAAAAAACGAAAGAGAGTTTAACTGCGCTAGTCAGCTGCTTTGCCCGGGGATATCATGCGTTGAAGAGCAGTAAGCCCATTTTTAATGACCGTGTTGCTCATTCACTTTTGCGAGATGAGGAAAAACAGTTCATTGCTGCTAACTGGGCCAATGCTATCGCTTTCTTTGATCCGGAGGTGGGTGCTGCATTAAAGACGTTTGACGAAAAGTTGGAATGGGTGATGAATAACCAGACGATTCCACAACTAGTCAGCCGGGCAAGGTATGCAGAAGACGGTCTAATGTCGGCTATCGCAAGAGGGGTAAGACAATATGTCATTTTAGGTGCCGGCCTTGATACCTTTGCTTTAAGACAAGAACATCTCCCAGAAGACTTTATCATCTATGAGGTAGACCATCCCGCAACCCAAGCATTTAAAATAAACCGCCTTCAAGAAATGGGTATTGCCATTCCTGCTAATCTGAAATTTGTACCCTTAGATTTTAAACATGATTCATTAAGCGACGGGCTGAAGCAAAGCGGCTATGATGAACAGAAATATGCCTATTTTAGTTTGTTAGGTGTCGTGATGTACTTAGAGAAAAGAGATTTTTACAACCTTCTTTCTTCTATTTCAGCTATGTCCATGAACGGAAGCTCGTTCGTATTTGATTACCTCGACGACACCGCCTTCAATGAAAAAAAGGCATCAAAAAAATTAACTCAAATGAGGCAAATTACCGCCCAAACAGGTGAACCAATGGTTACCGGCTTTGATCCGTTTGAACTAGATCGCGAACTGCAAGAATGCAATATGTTAGTATATGAAAATCTCTCACCTGCGAATATTGATGAAATATACTTCGCGGGCCGGGAAGATGGATTGCACGCCTTCGACCATTTTCATTTTGCGCATTTAGTCGTTCATAAATAAATAGAAGAGAATCAAACACCATTCCAATTTTTGCGAATGGTGTTTTTCTAAATAAAAATTTTCCAAAGTTGCAACCTTTTGCTATCGTTAAACGTGGTTAGGATGAAAGGGGGAACAGCTTTGGAACTTGATCAAGCATATCAAGAAAACGTAAATGATTTGTATCGCTATCTTTTCTCCCTTTCAAAAGATCATTTTATCGCCGAGGATTTGGTTCAAGAGGCTTTTTACCGGGCCTATTTACACCTAGAAGATTATGAAATTTCCAATATTCGTGCCTGGCTGTTTAAGGTTGCTTACCATGCCTTTATTGATTTTAAACGGAAAAATAAACGCCTTGTCATTCAGGAGCAGATGGAAGAGAGGAATTCCTCTAAGGAAACACCAGAAAAAAGGCTGCTTGAAAAAGAAGGTTTTCAATTGCTGTTGAATGACATTCATACCTTAAGGGAGCAGGAAAGACATGTTTTGCTGTTATGTGATTTGCATCAGCTTGCGTATGATGAAGCCGCGGAAATTCTGGATATGAAAATAAATACGCTGAAAAGCCATTTACATAGGGGCCGGAAGAAAGTTATGGATAGAGTAAAGGAAAGGAAGAAGGCAGATGAGTGATGAAAAGAAAGGTTTTGAAGAGGATTATCAAAATTATCTAAAGGATTCTTTAAATGAAGTTAGCGGGCTTCAATCTTATTCAAAAGAAGGCCAAACAGAAATTGTCACAATCGGTAAAAATCTGGCACGAAGAACGAATATTATGGTCAGTCTGGCAATTTTGCTACTGGTTGTACCATTGATGACTTTGGCCTCCTATATGTATTACGCAACTGGCGACAGGGCCAACCAGTTAATCGATGTTGCGGCGAAAACCATTTATGTAACCGAGCCAAATATGGGTTTGGAAGAACTTAGATTGGAACATAAGATTGGCTTTTTCTCCATGAATATCAACTTTGATGTTTTTAAAAGGATTGGTAAAGAGGATTACAAGGTTGGCAGCTATGATATCGACTTTTTGTTGAATCAGCCTGAATTTCCGAAGAGGGACCTAATCTTGGATCGACCGTTGGATGAATACCCAAGCAAGGAGACAGAGTTCATGGTCCACCCAAAAGCGGCTCTTCCCTTTTCGGCATATACGGGGTGGGATATGTTGAAAAAAATTCCGGATGGATCGGTTGCCGAGATTTATGTTTCTTTAAATCAAGTCATGAAACCTGAAGAATTGAAAGAGAGTCTGCCGAAAAATATGGAGCTTCGCTGGTTGGCCGTCGATACCGGAATGGACGCAGCCCAGGTAGATCAAGCGGGGGTGCCGATTACACCGTTAGGTTATCCGGCACAGTACGACCCGACGACCTGGTCACCTTTTAAAACGGATGATAATGAGAAGGCTTTTCTTGAAATTTTATTACAGCTTAAAAATAATGAAGCAGTGGCAACTAAAGTGGCCCGCGCCAAATCCTTAGCGTTGGGCGGCCGCCTTGCCTATATCAAAAAACATGGCATTAATGTTTTTGGTGCGGTCATCACCGGCCCGACGGAAGAGTTACGAAAACTTCAAGATCTGCAGGAAATCCGAGCAGTGAAGGTAGGGGAGGTTAAATTATGGAATTGGGAATAAAGAAAAAAGGCGGAGGCCGGCGTCTGCCAACTATATCAGGATTTTTATCTTTCCTGATTGCCCTTATTTCGTTAGCCGGTTTAAATGTCGCCCTGTTGATGAAAGTGCCAGTGTTTCCCGGAATCTTTATCGTCCAGCTCCCGATTGTGGGCTTTTTCCTCGGGCTATTTGGGCTAATTACCCGACGAAGGTCCAGACTATACGCAATTTGGGGCCTTTCTTTATGCAGCTTTTTATTACTATTTACCCTTTTAATGATCATCGTATCGTTAGTAATTAATCCAAAACCGTAGATTTTTTGTAAACTAAACCGTAAACGACAAGAGTACAGTTCCCTAACAAAGTGGTAAGGAATCCGCATCAGGTGGATATACTGTGTAATAAAGTATGTCTACCTGAGGTGATGGAGTTGGGGATAATAGCTAATCTTTGTTGGGAAGGTCTTACTCTAAAACACGTATTTCACAAAAAAGTTGTTATTTCTTATTTATTGTTTGTCTTTACTGCATTTTTGTTTGGATTGTTTTTATTCCTATTATATGGGGTTTCGTGTTTTATTTTTTATAATTATTGCCATAGCCCAAATTTTGTTTTTTATTTATGTGGTGCAATTTTGCTTTTAATTGAAATTTTAACAGTTTCAATGTTAAAAACAACCATATCAAGACACAAAGATGTCTTCTTAAAGGACTATAGAAGAACGGTTCCAGACTGCTGAAATAAGAGCATCATAGTAAAAAGCGAACAATGCTGGTGGCACTGTTCGTTTTTTTTAAAATCAATTAAATGTATATGTAATCGCTTGTGATTTTTCGTTTTTCTTTATTTTGAAACATTCATGGTTATTTTTCGTACATATAGGTAGGGAAGGAAGGTGTGCTGAATGAGCAGATATTCAATTGAAGAATTTATTAAACAAACGGAGCAAGTGGATAAGGGTGAGGGATTCTTTGAATTAGAGACCCCTCGTTTGCTCGAAGTAAACCTGGATGGTCAAGTATGGGCCAAGGCAGGATCGATGGTTGCCTACCACGGAGAAATGAAATTTGTCCGAGAAGGAATTCTGGAGCACGGTCTTGGGACAGCCTTCAAAAAGGCACTAACCGGGGAGGGTGCCTCGTTAATGAAAGCAAATGGCAGGGGGAAATTATATCTTGCCGATAGCGGTAAAAAGATTGTTATCCTAAAGTTGCAAAACGATTCTATCTTTATTAACGGTAATGATCTGCTTGCGTTTGAACCAAGTATTAAGTGGAAGATTAAATTAATGAAACGGATTGCCGGGATGATGGCCGGCGGACTATTTAATGTCTTTTGCGAAGGAACCGGGATGATTGCATTTACCACCCATTATGAACCACTTACATTAAGAGTTACACCGGGCCAGCCTGTAATTACCGACCCAAATGCAACCGTCGCCTGGTCTGGAAACCTTCAGCCGGTCATTCAAACCGATATTAGCTTCAAAACCTTCCTTGGCAGAGGCAGCGGCGAGTCGATTCAAATGCGGTTTGAAGGAGATGGATTTGTGGTCGTTCAGCCATACGAAGAGGTATATATGAATTCCAAACAAGGGTAATAGGCAAAAAGGAAAACGCGCTTAGTTGGCGGGCTCCGTTTCCTATCGAAAAACTTTAAATAGCATTAAGAAGATAAGTGAAAATGTTAACTAATTGCATCGCATTTGCGGTGCCTTTTTTATTGGTCGAAAATAAAAAAAGAATAAATTCGAGTAGTCAATCAGAGCTATTGGCGACCTAAAATCGAGAAATCAAAAGATTAGTCCCTCATCAAAAAAACTAAACAAACGTGTCAAAATTATGTTAGGGATTGTGAAAGGATGTATCTGAACTAATGGCGCAGGATAGTGGCAAAGCGTAATAATCTGCAAAAGTAAACTTCAATAAATTGCTGGTAATTTGTTTATATGGAGTTTTCTGGGTATAATTCAATTATTAATTACTAGGAGTGAAGCAAATGTCTGTTGATGTTTATCTTAATTTTAACGGAAACTGTCGTGACGCAGTAGAGTTTTACGCACAGGTTTTTGGAACGGAAAAGCCACAAATTATGACTTTTGGAGAAACGCCTCCTAACCCGGAATATCCTCTTCCAGAGGAAGCAAAAAACTTAGTCATGCACGCACGGCTTACTATTAGCGGAAGTAATGTCATGTTTTCTGATACCTTTCCCGGTATGCCTTTTACTGTAGGAAATAATATAAATCTTGCAATAGTCAGTAAGAACATGGATGAAATTAAATCTTCATTTAATCAACTGAAAGAAGGCGGGACGGTAGGCATGGACCTTCAAGAAACATTCTGGAGCAAATGCTACGGTCATTTAACAGATAAGTTTGGAGTTAACTGGCAATTCAGCTATGAGAGCGAAGAAACAGGAATGTAATTTTTGTGTAAGTATGAAAGACAATGGACAAGTGCCATTGTCTCTTTTTTTTGTGTGTAAATAAATTCCAGTAGGACCCCTCCTAAAAAAAAACCCTTTAAAAATCCAATCTCCTTCAGAAGAATCCAGCCATGCATTGATACATGAATAAATCTGCAATTGAGAAAAATAAAACAAAGCACAGGAGGAGACTTTTTTTGAACAGTAACAATTCCTTATTATTTTTACAAAAATTTTTCCAAAACCCAAAGCAAATCGGAAGCTTGTGGCCAAGTTCGCGATTTTTGGCAAGAAAAATGGTTCAATCGCTGCCATGGGACGAAGTAAGCGCAATTGCAGAGCTTGGTTCTGGTACAGGCGTTATTACGAAAGAAATAAAATCTCGTGTATCAGAAAAGGCAAGGGTTTTCTTGTTTGAGAAAGATGAAACCATGAGAGAAAATTTACAAAAAAAATACCCGAAATATATGTGTCACACGAATGCCGTTCACTTAAAGAATGCAATTATGCAACACGGTGTTGAGGAATTAAACTGTGTCATTAGCGGGCTGCCGTTCTTTAATTTTCCTACGGAGCTTCAAGAATTGTTTATTAGCCAAATTATAAGCTCATTAAAATCAGGGGGATACTTTATAGCCTTTCAATATTCTTTTCAAATGAAAAAGCAGTTAGCAAAAGCTTTTAAGATTGAAAAAATCAGCTTTGTGCCACTTAATTTCCCGCCTGCGTTTGTTTATGTGTGCCGAAAAAAGTAGGAAAGGAGAGGGGCGGAAAAAAGGACGTTAATAAGGGTTCTTAAAGACAAAAAGGCCGGCGCTCTCCAAGAAAATGTCCAATAGTAGAGTTCTAAAGGACAAAACGGACGGATTCCTTCGGGAAAATGTCTAATAGGATAGGTCTAAAGGACAAAACGGGCGGATTCCTCCGGGGAAAATGTCCAATAGGATAGGCCTAAAGGATAAAATGGGCGGATTCCTCCGGGAAAATGTCCAATAGGATAGGTCTAAAGGACAAAACGGGCGGATTCCTCCAAGAAAATGTCCGATAGGAGAAGTCTAAAGGACAAAACGGGCGGAGTTCTCCAAGAAAAAGTCCAATAGAAGAGGTCTAAAGGACAAAACGGGCGGAGTTCTCCAAGAAAAAGTCCAATAGGATAGGTCTAAAGGACAAAATGGACGGGTCCTCCAAGAAAATGTCCGATAGGAGAAGTCTAAAGGACAAAACGGGCAAATGCCCTGTTGAATCTGTCTAATAGAAGGCTTATTTAAAGTAAAGTCCTCCAAGATAGTAGTATTCAAAAGAGATTCTTATGGAAAAGGATTCCTAGGAAAATTAAATTTAGAAAAGTCCTGTTTTTTACTCGTAATAAACCCATCGACGGTCCCCAACAGTTTTAAAGTATCCTCTAAGAATTCTGCTAATTCTCTTCTTAGACTCAACCACCTTGCACCATTCATGTATCTCACTGGTAGTAATTTTCCGATCAGGAAAAAGAAGCCTATATTCCTCCACGCTTCGCAAAACTGCAGATGTAACCAATTCTTCATGCCCACAATCTCCACATATACATTTTTGCCCACTGACAGTAATCGAAAATGAGTTGCATACCTCACAAATATTCCCTTTTCGAAGATCCTCATATTTATAAGGAGGTAAAAGTGTATAAGGGTTTTCTTCAATATGTAGTGAAATTAATTTGTCAGCCAGCAACTTATGTTTTCCACTTAATCTTGATGGTGACAAATCAAACTTTTTCAAATAGCTATTTACCTGTGTTGGAAAAATAAAAGGCCTGTCGAGGGGAGCTTGGTATAGGGTGAACTCGGGATTGATAAACACTACCTGGGCCTCAATAGGAAAGTTATACCCAATATTCTGGAATAATTGACGGAGCAGGGATTCTCCGCGATTCAATTGATGTAGTGGATTATTATATTCCTTTTTGGGCTTCTTATATAATCTGTCTGCAGCCGCATCGTAAAAATAATCGCCTTCAAAATTTTTCACTTCGTAAACGTAAATAGTTTCAGAAATAATAAGCGAGTCAATTTGAAACATAGTGTTGTTCACCTTGAACAGCAAATCATTTAAGATATAGCATTCACATTGAAGCTTCTCTGTAAGTGAATCAAACAGGACCTCCCCTTCATAACCCTTTTTTAGGCTGAAATAGTGCTGCATGTCTTTTTCAGGTAAAGTCATCCGTGTATTTAAGAATCCGAGAATAATTAATTCAGTAGACTTAGTACGAGGTTTATAAGCCATACGACACGTCCTTCCATAATATTGAAAACCCCATGTCCATTTTATAAGAAAATACCAATGAGAGGGACCTAAATAAATGAATATTTTGTTAACCTTTTTTTGAACCCATGCGTTAGTCTCCATTTGCCTTGGGTTCCAGTCCCCATATTTAAAGTGAAGAAGTGTTGATTTTGGCGAAAAAAAAGCAGAGATTTTTCTCTGCTTTTTCACCGCTCTTCATTTTGAAGGTTACTTTTTCAAATGATAAGGCACAGTCGTGATGATTACGTTTCTCCGATATAGTAAGAATGAACGGATCAGTAAGCTTGATTGGTTATGGAGAATATTGTGCCAGCCTTTCTTGGGAATAAACTGCGGTATCACCACGGTGACTTGGTAATTTGATTCACTCGCTTTATGTTCAACCGTATCAACAAATTTAGTCAATGGTTGAATAATACTTCTATAGTGAGAGTGAAGGGTCACGAGTCGAACATCGGGCTGCCACATCTTCCATTTCTCTTCAAACTTTTTTTCATCTTCCCTTTCAAAAGCAACGTAAACAGCAATGATTTGATCAGCTGAAAGAGATTTAGCATAATTGATTGAGTTTTCAACCACATGCGTAATCCCCGCAACAGGTACGATGATGACATTTCCTTCAATCGGAACTGCAGGCTCACAAGTAGTAATCCGTAGTTGGTCGCCTACTGCCTCATAATGCTTTCTTATTCTGAGAAAGACAAAAATGATTAGGGGTAGGAAAATGAACACAGGCCATACCCGGTCGAGCTTAGTTAAGAAGAACACGATCGTAACAGTGAAACTAATCAATGCCCCGGTTGTGTTAATAAGCAGCTTTACGATCCATCCGCTAGGTTTTTCACGAATCCATTTCAGCATCATTCCTGTTTGCGACAACGTAAAGGGAATAAAAACCCCAACAGCATATAGGGGGATGAGATGTTCTGTCTGTCCTTTAAAAGCCATAATTAAAAGGATTGAGGCAAAACCAAGGATGATGATGCCATTGGAGTAGCCTAATCGGTCACCTCTAATGGTAAACATTCTTGGGATAAATTTATCCTTAGCCAAATTCACAGCCAGCAATGGAAAAGCTGAATACCCCGTATTGGCAGCAAGGATTAAAATCAATGCCGTTGTCCCTTGGATAAAGTAATACATTCCATTCCGTCCAAAGGTTGCCTCCGCAATTTGAGAGACGACCGTCACTTCAGCGCGAGGAGAAATTCCATAATAATAGGCTAAAAATACGATACCAGAAAAAAGTAAAGCTAGTAAAGTTCCCATGGCCATTAACGTTTTGGCTGCGTTTTTCGGAGCTGGGTCTTTAAAGTTTGGAATCGCATTGGAAATAGCCTCCACACCTGTAAGCGCTGAACTGCCGGAGGCAAATGCTCTTAAAAGAATAAAGAGACTAATTCCTGCTACAGGTGTACCGAGCGGTGCGGATAAATCTGGTGAAACCTTACCTGTTATGACATTGAATAATCCGACTCCAATTAGGATAAATAAAGCGAACACAAATAAATAAACAGGGTAGGCTAAAATCGAAGCGGACTCTGTTAGCCCTCTTAAGTTCAAGATTGTTATTAACAGGACAAATATAATCGCAATGCTTACCTTATGAGAATGTAAAGCAGGAAAAGCAGATGTAATGGCATCTGTGCCAGCAGAGATACTCACTGCGACCGTTAAAATATAATCAACTAATAACGAACCTCCAGCAATTAGTCCTGGAGTAACCCCCAAATTCTCCTTCGAAACCACATACGCCCCTCCACCATGCGGATAAGCAAAGATAATCTGCCGGTAAGATAGAATTAAAGCAGCTAATAGAATTAAAACACAGGCAGCAATGGGAATCGAATACCAAAAGGCGAGCGTTCCCAATGTAACAAGAACAATCAATATTTGTTCAGGACCATATGCAACAGACGATAACGCATCCGAAGAAAGAATCGCTAATGCTTTCGTTTTAGAAAGCTTTTGTTCCCCTAAAGCCGTTGATTTTAAAGGGCGTCCGATTAAAAACCTTTTGATTGAAGAAATCATTACTGTTCACCGCCGAATAGTTAGTATTCTTTTTTTAAAAAATTCCTGAAAACAAAAGCTGATTTTAAAACAAAAAAAGCCTACAAGTCATAAATGAATAAGACCTGTAGACATTAGATTCCATGTCCCACAAGCTCCACCTTCCTTCTCATATAACGCTTACGAGGTTAGCTGTCGGATTCGGACCATTGAGTAGCCCTACCTAATTAGGATTCACCCCTTGGGTTATAAATAACCCGAAAAAATGGTTCCCCCGTACCAAAAGGTTTCAGCGATTTAGAAATTTGAAACTGTTGATTATCATACTCCCGTGCTTAGAAAAAGTAAATAAAAAATTTTTATTATTAGGACTGGTGAATCCTTTAACCATGATAGGTAAATAATAATGATATTTCCGACCAGAAAAGGATGGATAACGTGTCTACACAAAAGAAACCGATATTAACAGATGAGTTTTTAGACGAATTGGCAAAAGAAATTTCTCAACTATATGGCGGTCCCGAATATGAAAACAGTAAAGCAGGACAAAAAACCTATGAAAAAAGAGAAAGTGAATCCAATAAGGGGTATTGGATGCAAAAGACGAAGTAAACATGTTGCAAACACTTTTGAAAAACAATATTTAGAAAATTCTTGACACTTCACCGCCCTAAATGCTATTATTTTCCTCTGTGACTCAAAAAAACAGGGGAGGGGATCACGTTGATACATTTAGAGGGGATAAGCAAATCCTATAAGATTGCCAAGCGTCAAACGGGACTGCGGCAAGCAGCAAAAGCACTTTTCTACCGAGAACATACTATTATTAACGCGCTGGAGGATATCTCTTTTTCTATTAATCAAGGAGAAATCGTCGGCTATATCGGTCCGAACGGGGCGGGCAAATCGACAACCATCAAAATCATGAGCGGCATCTTGGTGCCTGACACCGGGAAATGCACAATTATGGGTTATACACCTTGGAAGGACCGGACCCAATATGTGAAAAATATCGGTGTGGTCTTTGGTCAGCGCTCCCAGCTCTGGTGGGATGTGCCGGTGATGGATTCGTTTGAACTACTAAAAGATATTTACAAAGTGCCACAACAAAAATATAAACCTACGATTGAATTACTCATCGAAACTCTGGACCTGCAAACGATTGTCAATTCACCTGTCCGTCAACTAAGCTTAGGGCAGCGGATGCGCTGCGAGATTGCTGCTTCCCTGATTCATAATCCGAAAATATTATTTTTAGATGAACCAACCATCGGACTTGATGCTGTATCAAAGATTGCTGTCCGCCAATTTATCAAAACAATTAATAAGGAAAAAGGAGTCACAGTCATTCTGACAACGCATGATATGAATGATATTGAGGCATTAGCCGACAGGGTCATTTTAATCGGCAAAGGCAGCCTATTATATGATGGACACCTAGAGGAATTAAGGAAACACTTCGGCACCACTAAAATAATCACGGCTGATTATGCAAAAAATACGGTTCCCTTCCAAATCCCCGGGACTGCCACACTTTCATGGACGCCGGAACGAGTAGTGCTGAGCATCGATACGGAAAAGGTAAAAACCTCAGAGGTCATTACCCAATTGTCCAGCAAGGTTGAACTCCTCGATGTCACAATCGAAACCCAGCCAATCGAAGACATTATCGTCCAGCTCTACAAGGAGTATCAAATATGAAGATGTATATAGCGGTTTTGAGGCTGCGGCTTAACATGGGGTTACAATATCGGGCGGCGGCACTCGCCGGGGTGGCGACGCAATTTTTCTGGGGATTTATTATTATTATGGTATTTGAAGCATTCTACGAACACGCTGCCATGACTCAGCCCATTTCCATTAAAGAATTGATTCAATACATATGGCTACAGCAGGCGTTTCTTGTTTTCGTCATGATGTGGTTTCGCGATAATGAACTGTTCGATCTAATTACAAGCGGGAATATCGCTTATGAACTTTGCCGGCCAAGCGGACTTTACGGATTTTGGTATGCCAAGCTCCTCGCACAACGTTTGTCGAGTGCTTTGTTGCGCTGTTTCCCAATTCTACTCGTTGCTTTTCTTTTGCCTAAACCGTACAAGTTAGAACCCCCGCCTAGCATATGGGCATTTTTATTGTTTTTAAGCGCCTTATTATTGGGCTTACTGCTGTTAGTTGCTATCTCGATGTTCTTATATATATCTGTCTTTATCACATTGTCGCCGATGGGATCGCTCTTAGTATTTGGCGTTCTTAGTGAATTTTTTGCCGGATTAGTTATTCCTGTGCCATTGATGCCGGTTTGGCTGCAAAAAATTGCCTATGTGCTTCCATTTCGCTGGACAGCCGATTTCCCATTCCGCGTTTATTCAGGGCATATTCCAGAGTCTGAAGCTGTCGTTGGCATTTTTATTCAACTGGCTTTTCTAACTGTCCTTGTTTTGCTAGGAAGAGCGGCCCTTAACGGTGTATTAAAAAAGGTAGTTGTCCAAGGAGGTTAGTCTGCAATGAGCCTATATTTTAAATATCTGCTAATCCATTTCAAATCGCAAATGCAATACCGTACTTCATTTTGGCTGCTATCGATTGGTCAGTTTTTTATTCCATTTTCCATTTTTGCCGGACTGTACTTTTTGTTTGAACGGTTTGGGCAAATAAAGGGCTGGCAATTTTTCGAGGTGGCCCTTTGTTTCGCCATTATCCACATGTCCTTCAGTTTGAGCGAATGTTTTGCCCGCGGCTTTGATATGTTTTCCGGCCTTGTTGTCAAAGGGGAGTTTGATCGCTTGCTTGTGCGTCCGCGGAGTACATTTGTTCAAGTCCTCGGCTCAAAATTTGAGTTTACAAGAGTTGGCCGACTGCTTCAGAGTTTGCTTGTTTTAGTCTGGGCTTTAAGCAATCTTCCCATCGAGTGGAGCGCAATCAAAGCCATTACCCTTATGCTGATGATTGTGAGTGGTGTGTTTATTTTTACTGGCATTTATATGCTTGCCGCTGCGATGTGCTTTTGGACAGTCCAAGGTCTCGAGGTAGCAAGTATTTTTACCGATGGCGGCAGAGAGATGGCGCAATACCCATTAAATATTTATCAAAAATGGGTTGCCCGTTTCTTTACCTATGTCATTCCTTTTGGAACCGTAAATTATCTGCCGTTACAATCTATTCTCGGAAAAGCTGACGGACACGAGCTGATCCATATGCTGACACCCGTTCTGGGGAGCTTGTTTATCCTTCCTTGCTTTCTCGTCTGGCAATTTGGTGTCAGGCACTATCGGTCAACGGGTTCATAATTAATGAAAGATGAAGGTTAATTTTAGACTAAAAAATATTTACCTCTAGAGGGCAAGTGGATAGGTATTGGTAGAGAATGTTAATGTGTATGTAACGAAGAGTAAATATCGAAATATGATAAAATATTCTTTAGAGGTTCTACTATGGAGGGGTGGGGAAGTATGCTTGGAAAAAAACAGTATTCTTGTTGTAGCATATATGAAGAACACTTTACAGTCGCTTGTATCCCAATTAACTGAAATTGGCCTACAAGATTATTTTCACATTGATGCTAGAAAAGTAGATGAGTTGGATCATCTTTCAATAAGAAAGTATTCCCTCGTGCTTATTTCAAGCGCGATTGTTTATAAAATGGTAAAACCCTATTTGCCTGAAGATATGCAGTATATCATTACGAAAAGAACAATCAATTATGCAAACATAAGGGGATTGTTGGAAATTCCGAAAGGTACAATGGTTTATTTAGTAAGTGATTTAAAGCAGTCAACAGAGGAAACAATCCGGATTCTTAAAGAAACGGGAATTGATCTAGAGTTTCGTCCGTTTTATTCACAAGAAGAACCAAACAAAGATATTACGATAGCTGTGACGGCCGGGGAGCCGCAGTTAGTGCCAGCGCATATTAAAAAAGTGATTAATATTGGAAGTCGATTAATAGATATCTCAACATTAGTAGAATTATTTAATCACTTTCAAATTTCACCATTTTCTTCAACTACTCATTTATCTGCAAGATTTATGCAATCGTTGGTTGATATTACAAAAGAACTTAGTGACGAAATGTTTCGCTCGAAACTATTGCAAAAGAGTTTGGAAAATATCATCAAAAATATGGATGACGCGGTTTTAGTTTATAATAATAGTTCACAAATAGAAGTATTCAATCAACATGCGGGAGAAATTCTGGAACTCAACTCGATAAAGTCGACCAAACCTTATTTGAATGATTTAAGTGACTCCTATCGTGACGCGATTAAGAATATGGCAGTCGGTCAAGAAAGCTTTGTCGAAATTGATGAAACAACCTTTTATATGAGGAAAAAGAGAATTATTATCGATGCACAGGTGTACTCAACGCTTATCATTTTTCGGAAAGCGGAGGATTATCGAAAAATCGAGCATGACTACCGTTTTAAAGCAAAGCAAAAAAACTTAGTAGCAAGGTATTACTTCGATGACGTCAAAACAGTCAATGAATCTGTTATAAATATGATCAAAATAGCCCAAAGGCTGGCCAGAAGCAATTCAACCATCCTAATCTTAGGTGAAACTGGTACAGGCAAAGAAGTGCTGGCACAAGCCATCCATAATCATTCGCCTAGAAAATCCCAACCCTTTATTGGGGTAAACTTTGCGGCTATTTCTGAGAGTTTAATGGAAAGTGAGCTTTTTGGTTATGAGCCAGGTGCGTTTACTGGTGCAAATAAAAGTGGTCGTATTGGGATGTTTGAACAAGCCCATATGGGGAGTATTTTTCTCGACGAGATTGGCGATGCATCAGCCGTTATTCAAAATCGCTTGTTAAGAGTTCTTCAGGAAAGGCAGATCATGCGGGTAGGCGGGGACAGAGTCATTCCCTTAGATGTTAGAGTGATCGCGGCAACCAATAAAGACCTGCATCAACTGATTGCTGAAGGGACATTCCGTGAAGATTTATTTTATCGACTAAATGTTTTACCTTTGAGGCTACTGCCATTAAGGGAAAGAAAAGAAGACATACCACTGTTGATCAATATTTTTATTAAAGAATTTCAAGAAATGCTTGGTAGACCCTCATTTTCTTTTTCAAAAGCAGCCTTAGAGCTTTGTCGGGAATACCATTGGCCAGGGAATATAAGAGAGCTCCGCAATGTTGTAGAATATGCTGCTCATATTTCTGGTGATATTGTCTTTAAAGAAGACCTTCCGATGGGGAGTAGCGCATTTACATACCAGTCAGACCTTCCTATGAATGAAGGGTTAAAAGTGATTGGGGAAGAATTTAAAAGAAAAGGGTTCCTTTCTGAGATATTGGTTATGTTAGAGTTTTTAAATTCTGAGCATGTTTCATCTGCTGGCAGGTCGGCGATAGTAGACTATTTGAATAAGCGGGAATTCACTCTGACAGACCAGCAGCTAAGGTACCGACAGGGGTTACTCAATCATCATGAATTAATCATCATAGAAAAAGGAAGAAAAGGAAGCAGGATTGCCGAAAAGGGAAAGAAATTCCTTGAGTATTATAAAGAAAATCCGCTGGCTGGAGAACTTTGAAGGGCGAAGACAGAGATGTAGTTGAACAGATACGTTCCTGATAGTCGAAAAAAGCAAGTGAACACACTTGCTTTTTTTCTATAAAGAAGCTATTAATAATCAAGGTTTGCTAGATGGAAAATAGCGTTAGCATAAATGGCTGTGGCTTTTTTAAGATCTTCTATTTCAACATATTCATTTTTTTGGTGGGCAGTATTTTCTTTACCAGGGAAAACCGCCCCAAAGGCTACTCCGTTTTCAATAAATCGAGCATAGGTGGCTCCACCAGTGGTTAACAAAGTCGCCTGAGTATTTGTTTCTTCTTCATATGCTTGTTGAAGGACCTTGATTACTGGGTGATTCTGGTCAACGTGATGCGGTTTCTTTTCTCTTATCTCTTCCACATCGAATCCATATTTTTGAGCGGTTTCGTTTAACTTTTCTATTGTCCTTAAATAAGGAGTTTCAACAGGACATCGTATATTTAATGAGATATAGGCATCCTCTTGGTCAGCAAAGCGGAAAATTCCTGCATTTACCGTGAGTGGTCCTGTTATTTCATCAGAAAACGAGATATTTAGCTTTTCTCCCCAAAAATCCTCCGCTAAACAATCTGAAATAAATGTAAAGTATGATCCATTGTCAATTGAATTTTTAACGAGAAACTGAGCTAATGTAATCCCCGCATTAATCCCTTTGTCCGGTTCCATTCCGTGAGCAGATGTTCCCTTTAGTGTTAGTACGATTGTATTTCCATCATTTTCATAGGAGAACTCAAGCCTCTGACTAGTTGCAAATCTAATAAACTCTCTTTCTACAAATTCAAGGTTATCGCCAAGAAGTGTAGCCTGTGCTTGATCCGGTACCATATTTCCTTTTTCTCCCGAGGAAAAAGAAACGACCTTGTATGGTTTGTCATTTTGGATATCCTGCGCTCTCCATTTTAATACAGCATTAATTTGGCCTTTTTCAGCATGAATAATCGGGAATTCTGCATCTGGGGCAAAGCCTGTTAAAGGTGCAGGCTCCACTTGGACATATTTTTTCATGCACGTCATTCCACTTTCTTCATCTGTTCCAAAAATTATCCTTACTCTATGCTTTAAAGATAATTCATTCTCTTTTATTATCTTTAGTGCATAATAAGCAGCCATTGTGGGCCCTTTATCGTCAATTGCTCCTCTGGCGTATAACTTGCCGTTTCTTATATCAGGGGAGAAAGGATCGGTTTCCCATTCACCGGTGGCAGGAACTACATCCAAATGGCATAAGAGAGCAATATAGTGTGGTGCATCTTCAGGCCCTAGTTCAGCGAATCCAACATAATTATCGATATTTTTTGTCCTAAATCCATCCTGTTTAGCTTTTTCCAGCATAAAATCAAGCGCTTCTTTAATTGTTGCTCCCATCGGTGCTTGTTTAGATGAGGTTGATAAATCTTTCACGCTCGGAATTTTTAATAAAGAAGTTAAATCATCTACTAATAATTCCTTCCTTTTATTTACTTCGTCCTTCCAATTCAATGGTAAGCCCCTCCTTTTCAGTTCAATTACCATAGATGCAAGTTTTGTACCAAGTTTCCTTTCTCATGGGAATAGTGTTCAGAGGAAAATTGGCTAACCAATTATCTAAATAGCACTTAAATTATGCAAAAGTGGTTAACCTATTTATTTTTAGAAAAGGTTGATTATTCAAATTTTGGTGTAAAATAACGAGTTTCTATTGTTGGCATGGAAATTGCATTGATAATAAATGAAAAAACTTTTAGGGGGAAACTAATGTGAGAAAAAAATGGCCGAAAATGTTGTATTTGCTATTACTCAGTTTGATGGTTGTACTAGGGGGCTGTAATTTCAAGGAAAGCTCAACTGAATCAAAGAATGGAAAAGACGTAAAGAGTTCTAATGGAAAGCCCGAAAATGTACTCAATCTAAGCCTTGACAATGATATTCCTGATTTAAATCAAGTTAAAACGACAGATGCGATTTCTTTTTCTGTCTTAAATAATGTCATGGAAGGTTTATACCGATTAAATAAGGATAATGAGCCGGAACCAGCAATGGCGAAAAGCGTCGATGTAACTGATGATGGGCTAACATATACCTTCCATCTTCGTGACAATGTTAAATGGAGCAATGGGGACCGGGTAACCGCAAATGACTTTCAATACTCTTGGTTACGAGCGATGAATCCGGATACGGCTGGGTCGTATTCTTTTATTCTTGCGGACTATATTAAAGGCGGAGCAGCATTTACGGCTGGAGAAGCTAAGGCCGATACGGTCGGAATCGAAGTAAAAGATGATCAAACACTTGTTGTTCATCTAGAAAAACCAACACCATTCTTTGTAGGTTTGACTGCATTTGTTACTTATTTTCCGTTAAATGAAAAATTTGTTACTGAAAAGGGCGACCAATTCGCTCTAAAGTATGACAATATTCTTTATAACGGTCCATATGTGCTAACTGATTACGATCAGGCAAAAGGAGTAGTTTTAGAGAAAAATCCTGAATATTGGGATAAGAAAAATGTGGCTGTTGAAAAAATCAACCTAAAAGTCATTAAAGAACAAAGTACAGCTTTAAATTTATATGAAGCTGGAGATCTTGATCGGGTAGTCCTGTCATCCGCAGATGTTAATTCATTTAAAGATAGTAAAGAGTTTGGAACTGAAACAGAATTTACCTCTTACTATATTCAGTTCAACCTTGGAAAAGAGCCGATTTCTAACCCAAATATCCGAAAAGCACTTCAATTAGGATATGATCCCAAAGTATTGACCGATGTTGTTTTAAATAATGGTTCAGAGCCTGCTTATGGATTGATTGCTCCTAAAATGGCAGGAGTCGACGGAAAGACCTTCCGCGAGATTAAGGGTGATGTGATTAAACCAGATTTTAAAAAGGCGAAGGAACTATGGGAACAGGGAGTAAAGGAACTGGGTAAAACTCCTGAAATTACCCTATTAACCGCCGATGATACGATATCTAAGGATACTGGCACATTCATTCAAAGTGAATACAAGAAGAACTTAGGTATTGATATTTCACTTGTAACAAAGCCATATAGTGGACGACTTCAAACGATGAGAGATAATGATTACCAAATGGCCGTTTCGAAGTGGGGCGCGGACTATAACGACCCAATGACATATTTGGATTTATGGATGTCACCTTCAAAACCATTTCGCGGCAGTTATGCAAATGCGAAATATGATGAACTGGTTGATTCAGCTAAGAATGAGTCTGATGATAAAGTGCGGATGAATAAGCTTCTTGAAGCTGAGAAAATCATGCTTACTGATGATTCTGTTTTAGGTCCGCTTTACTACCAAGGGTCAGCATTTTTACAAAAGCCTTACGTAAAGGGATTTGTAACCCATCCTTACGGGGCACCTTTAGAGTTGAAATATACCAAAGTCAAATAACTAGTTTTGATGGGGAAGAGGTCTACCTCTTCTCCTTAAATCATATTAAATGGTGCTAACCCCGCAAAAGTGGAGGTGTGAGAGGTTGAAAAAGTATTTTTTTGTCAGAGTATTGAATATCATCATTACACTGTTTGTCATTGCTACAGTAACCTTTTTTTTAATGAAGCAGCTTCCAGGTTCTCCATTTGATGAAGAGAAGCTTGCTGATTTATCAGAGGATCAAAGAGCAGAGTTTTTTGCAAGGTATGGATTAGATAAGCCGCTGACAACCCAATACGTCATATACCTTGGGAATTTAGTTCAAGGAGACTTGGGAACTTCCTTTTATTTTAAAGGCCAGGATGTGAAAGAGATCATAGCTGACCGAATTGGTCCATCCGCTCTTCTCGGAACACAAGCAGTCATTTTAGGTTTAACTATTGGACTCATTTTAGGGATTATCGCAGCCTTTAAACACAATTCAATATGGGATTTTACGACGATGTTTATTGCTGTTTTGGGGATATCGGTGCCTAACTTCGTCTTTGCCGCACTTTTGCAATATTATGTAGGATTAAAGCTTGGGCTATTGCCTGTAGCATTTTGGGAATCCTATTCGAGTTCAATTATGCCAAGTATTGCTTTATCATTAATTGTTATTGCATTGATTGCACGTTATACCAGAAATGAAATGCTTGAGGTACTTGGGCAGGACTATATGCTGACTGCAAAAGCCAAGGGTGTAAAACAGTTGAAAATTATTTACAAGCATGCAATCCGCAATGCTTTAATACCGGTCATTACCGTCTTAGGTCCAATTAGTGTAAGTCTTTTAACAGGATCGCTTGTTATTGAGAATATCTTTGGGGTTCCGGGAATTGGAAGTTTATTCGTGGATTCTATTAAAGTGAATGATTATACGACAATAATGGGTCTTACCCTCTTCTATAGTGCCTTTTTTGTTCTTACAATGCTGATCATTGACCTTCTTTATGGCCTTATTGATCCAAGAATTCGCATTAGCGGTGCAAAGGAGTGAGTAGGATGAAAAACACAGAAGCACTTACGACAGATGAATTTTCCGATGATTTGTTTGAAGTGGTTGGAAGAAAGGTAGAAGATAGTGAAAAAAATGAGCGGCCGACATTATCCGCTTACAAAGATAGCTGGCTAAGGCTTAAGAGGAATAAGGGTGCGGTTATAAGTTTAATTACGTTACTAATTATTATCTTGCTAGCCATATTTGGTCCCTATATGAATGAGTTTAAATACTATCAGACAGATTATGGTGCATCCTATCAAGCGCCAAGCCAAACGCATTGGTTAGGGACGGATAAGTTTGGAAGAGACCAATGGACTAGAATTTGGCAGGGAACAAGAATTTCTCTTTATATTGCCATCCTTGCAGCCTTGCTTGACTTAATCATCGGGGTAACCATTGGCGCAATTTCCGCTCTTTTAGGAGGTAAGGTCGATAATGCCTTGCAACGATTAATTGAAGTTTTAGTAGGTATTCCTCATCTAATCGTTGTTATTTTATTAATTATGTTAATGAAACCAGGTATTATCACCATTACAGTCGCTATGGTTATTACCGGTTGGGTGAATATGGCGAGATTGGTCCGGGCCCAAATCTTTAAATTGAAGGAACAGGAATATATCTTGGCTGCCAAATCGCTTGGGTCATCCAATACACGATTAATCTTACACCACTTAATCCCTAATACGATTGGGTTAATTGTTATTAATATGATGTTCACCATTCCCTCTGCTATTTTCACAGAAGCTTTCCTTAGCTTTATTGGCCTGGGGCTGCAAGAGCCGCTTGCGTCCTTAGGGGTATTAATTAATGATGGTTTTCATGGGATGAGAAACCATTTTTATCTTCTTCTTTATCCGGCACTAGTCATTATTGGAATTATGGTTAGTTTTAATATTTTAGCGGATGGACTTAGAGATGCCTTAGATCCGAAAATGAGAAAATAATGATCATCATCGTAAGTAAAAAACGTGAAAACTAAATATCAATTTTATGGAGTGGAATATGTTATGGAAAAACCAGTAAAAGTTTACCGTGGAACGTATCTTGAAAGTACACACGATATCCATGTCGCCGTAGTTAACACACGAGGGGATCTGCTTTATTCATATGGGGATCCAGAACGGCTAACCTTCCCAAGGTCATCCATGAAGCCATTTCAAGCAATCGCAGTTTTAGAAACAGGAGCGGCAGATGCCTATGATTTTGAGGAAGCGGATATTTCACTCATTTGTGCTTCACATAGTGGAGAACAAAGGCATCGGGACCGTGTAATGAACATAATCAACCATATTCATTTAGAAGAAAACAGTCTCCAATGTGGAACCCATATTCCAAGGGATATTGAAAGCTATAATGCATTAATGAAAGCGGGCGGCGAGCTTACACCTGTTTATAGTAACTGCTCAGGGAAACATTCGGGAATGTTAACGGCAGTGGTCCACATGAATGAGGACGTAAGTAGTTATCGAGAGTTGACGCACCCTCATCAACAGCGGATATTACATGCCATTGAGGATGTATGTCAATATTCGAAGGAGAAAATTGACATCAGCGTTGATGGTTGCGGTGTTCCTGTCCATCGACTTCCATTAAGGAATACTGCCTTAGGGTTTGCCCGCTTAGCAAATCCAAATGCTTGGGAGCAAAGCGAACGAGCACAGGCACTCGAAAGAATTCGCAATGCGATGATGAAGCATCCAGAAATGGTAGGCGGAACGGACCGATTTGATACTGATTTAATGGCTGCTTTCAATGGGAAAATTGTCGCAAAAGGCGGAGCAGAGGGTGTTCAATGTATTGGGGTAGTGGATTTAGGCCTCGGTATTATCATTAAGGCAGAGGATGGAAATGCGCGAGCAGTAAGCGTCGTTGCAATGGAAGTATTAAAGAAACTAAAAATTGGTGACGAATCCATTTATCAAATACTAGATCAATATGTAAATGCACCGGTACTAAACGCGAGAAAGGACCGGATCGGACGGATTGAGGCCAATTTTGAGCTAGTTAAGCATCATAATGAAAAAATTGACGGTGAAACGGTTACCAATTTATAAGTGGATAAAAACCGGCTTATTTCTGGAGTTTTTAATTAGGAGAGAGGAAGGGAAGACATTGTGGATAAATTACTAGAAATCAACAACCTACATGTTTCTTTTCAAACGTATGCCGGTAAAGTTCAGGCAGTCAGAGGGGTTAATCTCTATTTAAAAAAGGGTGAAACGCTAGCAATTGTTGGGGAATCTGGTTCGGGAAAATCGGTCACATCGAAAAGCATTATGAAACTTTTACCTAACAAAACTGCTCAAATTGAAGAGGGAGAAATCCTTTTTGAAGGGAAAAACTTAGTGAACCTTTCTGAGAAAGAAATGGAAAAAATAAGAGGTTCGGAAATTTCGATGATCTTCCAGGACCCAATGACAGCCTTAAACCCAACGATGACAGTGGGAAAGCAAATCGCTGAAAGTATCATGACCCATCAAAAACTAAATAAGCAGCAAGCACAGCAACGAACAGTTGATTTATTGAAGCTTGTTGGGATACCGAATCCTGAACAGCGGGTAAACCAATATCCACATCAATTTTCGGGTGGTATGCGGCAAAGGGTTGTCATTGCGATTGCTCTTGCTTGTAATCCGAGAATGGTTATTGCTGATGAGCCGACAACAGCATTAGATGTAACTATTCAAGCGCAAATCTTAGATCTCATGAAAGATATTCAAAAGAAAATGGATACATCGATTATCATCATAACCCATGATCTAGGGGTAGTTGCCAACATTGCCGATCGAGTGGCCGTCATGTATGCCGGAAAGATTATTGAAACCGGGACAGTCGAAGAAGTATTTTATAACCCGCAGCATCCATATACATGGGGATTATTAGGTTCAATGCCTAATTTGGAAACGAAAGGGGAGCTTGCTGCTATACCAGGAACCCCTCCAGATTTACTCCATCCACCAACAGGGGATGCTTTTGCTGAAAGAAACGAACACGCATTAAAAATTGATTATCTTCGTGAACCACCGATGTATAAAATTTCAGAAACTCATTATGCGGCTACATGGCTGCTTCATGGAAAAGCGCCAAAAATGGAGCGATCAGATTTTTTAAGAAAGAAAATAAAAGTGGTAGAAAGTCCGGCAACGAAACAGAACGAAAAAGCACCCTTTCAGCAAGAACCATTAATGGAAATCAAAAATCTTAAAAAGTATTTTAAAACGGGTAAGAATGAAGTGCTGAAAGCAGTAGATGATGTTTCCTTTACGATTTATAAAGGGGAAACTCTAGGTCTAGTCGGGGAATCTGGATGTGGTAAATCAACAACAGGAAGAACTTTGATGAGATTGTATGACGTTACTGATGGAGAAGTACTATTTCAAAGGGAACAGGTTCACGGGAAAAAGAATCTTTCCCAGTTAAAACAATTTAACCGAAAAGTGCAAATGATATTTCAAGACCCATATTCTTCGCTTAATCCTCGAAAAACAGTAGCGGATATTATTGCTGAGGGAATTGATATTCATGGGTTGGCAGCAACTAAAGAAGAACGACAGAAAAAGGTATTCCGCCTGCTGGAAACAGTAGGATTGAATAAAAGCCATGCAAACAGGTATCCACATGAATTTTCAGGAGGCCAACGGCAAAGAATTGGGATTGCCAGGGCGCTCGCTGTTGAGCCGGAATTTATCATCGCGGATGAACCGATTAGTGCCTTAGACGTATCCATCCAAGCACAGGTTGTTAATTTAATGAAAAGGCTTCAAAAGGAAAAGGAATTAACTTATTTATTTATTGCCCATGATCTTTCGATGGTCAAACATATAAGTGATCGTGTGGGTGTCATGTATCTTGGGGGAATAGTAGAGTTAGCTACCTCCGACGATTTATATGAGGAGCCTCTTCATCCATACACCCAAGCTTTGCTTTCAGCTGTCCCGGTCCCAGACCCTGATATTGAAAAGAAGCGCAATCGTATTATTCTAAGTGGTGATCTTCCCAGTCCAAGTAACCCGCCAAGTGGGTGCAGGTTTAGAACACGATGCTCTATGGCAACAGATACATGTGCACAAGTAACACCTATTTGGAAAGAAGCGAAACCAAATCATTGGGTTGCTTGTCATTTGTTTTAAAGAAATCTAGTTCCATAATAGCAAGATAAGTAAAAAATACTGACGATAGAAGCCATGGCACGAATCAAAAAGGTGCCGTGGTTTTTCATTTATATTAATCATTGAGTGATCGTTAGAAAAGATAAGTTTGCTTTACCCATAAAGCTTGTAATTAATCAAACGTTTGATTAGTATAGTACATTTCCGGCGTCCATTTAATCAAATGATTGATTAGTATAACACCTTCTGATCCGGATTTAATCAAACGTTTGGCTAGTATTGCCCATTATGCAGAAAAGTTTTTCTGATTTCCAAAAGCTTTCCAAATAAATTGAAACGAAATATTGACTATGCTATAGTGAAATTAGATGATCTTGACCGAAAAACTAAATTAGTCAATAGGGAGAGTGGGTTTTATGGCACCCGACAGAAGGAAAATGATTGTTGCAGCGGCGACAAAATCCTTTTCGTTATTTGGCTATAAAGCAACGACCATGGATCAGGTTGCGAAGCTTGCGAATGTCGGAAAGGGAACCATTTATACTTTTTTCAAAAATAAAGAAGAATTGTTTGAGGAGATTATTTCTTCGCTGGTGAAGGAAATGATTGTCGAGGCGGACTCAGCCATTCAGCCGGAATTACCGTTTACAGAAAATGTCCATCGCGCTTTGTACCGATTATTAGAATACCGCTCCCAGCACCAGCTCATGATTAAGCTGGTTCAAGAGGAAGCGGAAATGGGGACCTTAGCGGTTTCGGAAATGCTCCAGCATGTTGAAAATGAGATTATCGACTATTTAAAGCAAAAAATTGAGACCGCCATTGCTAAAGGAGCCATTCCTGCAGCTAACACAGAAGTCACCAGCTTTCTTTTATTAAAAATGTATATTGCCCTTGTGTATGACTGGGAAAGGAACCACGAACCGTTGAGTTCTGAGCAGATCGCTGAGATTATGAAGGTGTTTCTTTTGAAAGGTCTTCAAAAAAAGACTAAAACGACTTAGTTTAAGACTTAAGTCGTTTTTCTATTTTTGAGTGTTTTCTCATTTATTACGGAGTGTTCCCATAAAAGCGGGTATAGGATGCAAAGCCGGAATCGAAAAGGGGAAAAATGAATCCAATAAGGGGTATTGAATGCAAAGTCCTTTTAAAAAGGTCAATAAAATGGAGTTATTGGAAGGAATTTTCAATCAAAAAGGGCCCTATCCCAGATAGTAGAGGGGAAAGTTACCTGAGCCAGGCTCCCCGCCTGGCTTTTTCGTGGGTTTGCGGGTGAATTTAGGGAAGTGGACAGTAAAAGAGGAAAAGTGGATAGTAACTGGGCAAAAGTGGACAGTAAAAAGTCAAAAACGGACAGTAAATCCCCAGAACCGGAGAGTAAAGGGTCCAAAGTGGAGAGTAAATCACAAAGTCCTTTTAAAAAGGTCATTCAAAAGGAGTTATTGGAAGGAATCTTCAATCAAAAAGGGCCCTATCCCAGATAGTAAAGGGGAAAGTTACCTGAGCCAGGCTCCCCGCCTGGCTTTTTCGTGAGTTTGCGGGTGAATTTAGGGAAGTGGACAGTAAAAGAGGAAAAGTGGACAGTAAAAAGTCAAAACCGGACAGTAAATCCACAGAACCGGAGAGTAAAGGGTCCAAAGTGGAGAGTAATTCATAAAACCCGAATCGAAAAGGAGAAAGATGAATCTAATAAGGGGTATTTGGATGCAAAACCCGATTCGAAAGGGAGAAAAATGAATCCAATAGTTGGTAATCGAATCAATAAAGGGATCTACAAAATAGATCCCAAGCGTCACTGTCTCTTACTTAGGTTTTCCTGAGCCATTTTCACAAGCTCGCGAACCATGCTGCCGCCTAGCCTGCCGCCGACTTTTCCGGCCTGTTCGGATGTAAGCTTTCCATTGTAGCCCTTTTTCAATGGAACGCCGACCTCTTCGGCTGCTTCAAATTTGGCATTTTCCGGGCTCGCAGATTGAACGACCTTTGCTTTAAGCGCATCTAATCCACTTCGCGCTTCCGGAACAAGTATTTTATTTCTTCTCGCCATATAAATCCCTCCTTTACTAATAGGATTGCCTAAAAAAAACATTCAATAGTGACTGGATAAATCCTTATCTTTCCAGTATAATAACTGATAATCAAGATGGAAAAATCAATGAAAAAGAGAGTAGTTATCGAGGATGTTTTAGCGAGTCGGGGGTGGTGTGAGCCTGATACAGATTAGATAATGAAGCGCACTTTTGAGATGCAAACCCGAAACCAAGTAGGGTATGCCGGAGAATACTCCGTTACAAAGGGAAAGCTGGTTCTTTTTGAACAATTAGAGTGGTACCGCGGGATAGTCAAACTCTCGTCTCTTTTATAGAGGCGGGGGTTTTTTGTTTTCTAACAATAAAGGAGGTCTATAGCATGAATTTTAAAAAGGATCTTGCCGCCATCTTGTTTGAACTGCTTGAACAAGAAATTTCAGCAGATGAACTGGAACTGATGATTGAAAAACCAAAAAACGCGTCGCACGGTGATTTAGCCTTTCCGTGTTTTACGTTGGCAAAATTAAAACGGAAATCCCCAAATATGATTGCCCAAGAACTAGGTGAAAAGATTCAATCGCCAATTTTCGAACAGACAGAAGTGGTGGGAGCGTACCTAAATCTATTTTTAAATAAAAAGTTGGTTTCGGAAAAGGCAGTCAGTGAAATTATCACGCAAACAGGCCATTTCGGAGCCCATGAATTCGGGGGCGGCGGAAATGTCACAATTGACATGTCGTCACCGAATATCGCCAAGCCATTCTCAATGGGGCATTTGCGCTCAACCGTTATTGGTAACGCGTTAGCACTCATCGTAGAAAAGTGCGGTTATAAACCAATCAAAATTAATCATCTTGGTGACTGGGGTACACAGTTCGGGAAGTTAATTACCGCCTATAAACTATGGGGTGATGTCGAGAAGGTAAAACAAAGCCCGATTAAGGAGCTACTCGCACTTTATATTAAGTTCCATGATGTGGCAGAATCCGACCCATCGCTTGAAGACCAAGGCCGGAGCTGGTTTAAACGGCTCGAGGATGGCGACGAGGAAGCGTTAATGCTTTGGCAATGGTTCCGTGATGAATCATTAAAGGAGTTTTCAAGGATATACGAGTTGATGAACATCCAATTTGATTCATATGCTGGTGAGGCTTTTTATAATGATAAAATGGACCGAGTTGTTCAACTGCTTGAGGAACAACAATTATTGGTAGAATCCGATCAAGCCCAGGTGGTTGAGCTGACTAATGAGGAGCTGCCGCCATGCCTGATTAAAAAATCAGACGGTGCGACACTTTATGCGACACGTGATTTGGCGGCCGCCCTCTATCGCAAGGAAAATTACAACTTTGCTAAATCCTTATACGTCGTTGGCCATGAGCAGAGCCTTCATTTTAAACAGTTGATTGCCGTGTTAAGTAAAATGGGTTATCCGTGGGCAGAGAACATGGTTCATGTTCCGTTTGGGATGATGTTAAAGGACGGCAAGAAAATGTCGACACGGAAGGGGAAAGTAGTTTTACTCGAAGAGGTGTTAACGGAGTCGATTGCGATGGCGAGACATAATATCGAAGAAAAAAATCCAAACCTGGCAAATAAAGATGAGGTGGCCAAACAGGTGGGCGTTGGAGCCGTTATTTTTCACGACTTAAAGAACAATCGGATGAACGATATTGAATTTTCCTTAGAGGAAATGCTCCGCTTTGAAGGCGAAACAGGTCCATATGTTCAATACACGTTCGCCCGGGCCTGCTCAATTTTACGAAAAGGAAAATGGCAGGCGGATGTACCTCCTGCCAACTGCCATACTACTTGGGAAAAAGAGTGGAAGGTAATAAGCATGCTTATCGAATTCCCGAATGCCATTCAACGGGCCAGTGAAAATCTAGACCCATCACAGGTTGCTAAATATGTAGTCGATCTTGCACAAGCCTTCAATAAATATTACGCCGAAGTAAAAGTCCTTGAGGAAAGTGCGGAGCAGCCTGCACGTTTAGCACTTGTTTACAGTGTTACGGTTGTCCTTAAAGAAGGCTTGCGGTTATTAGGCGTTGAAGCACCGGAAGAAATGTAAGTTCGTTTTGTTTCAAAACTGGCTTAATATGGTATAAACTATAGCTAGGAAAATTAGAAAGGGGAAATTTGAAATGAGTGAATTACTATTTAAGAGCTTTGAGTTAACGAGGAACTATTTCTTGAAAAATGTAGCTTCGCTGGATGAAAGCCTTGTTGATGTACAGCCTGAGGGATTTAACAATACGATTCACTGGCACATTGGCCATGCATTAACTGTCACGGAACAATTTATGTTCGGTTTTCCCAAAAAATCAACAAATCTGCCGGCAAACTATATGGAGTTATTTGCGACTGGCACGAAACCGGCTGATTGGAATGGTGACGTTCCATCGGTTCAAGATTTGTCAACGGAGCTTAAGGAGCAATTAGGAAGGATTAAAGAAATTCCAGCAGAGAGTTTCAGTGAAAAACTAAAAACACCGTTCCTTGGTCAAGAAACCTTTGGTGAACTCGCTAACTTTGCAGTCTTCCATGAGTCGCTGCACTTAGGACAAATTCAAGCCATGAAGCGTGTGATAGAAAAGACCCAATCGTAAAAAAACAATCTAATGAAAGTTCGTTTCTACTAGCCGTAGAGACGTTTTTTCATTTATATAGGAAGGAAGTCCTCTGCAAAAATGGATAAACAGATGATTAATGAAGGACCTAAGGAAAAGATCTGGACAAAGGATTTTGTTCTTATTGTATTTGCTAACTTTTTTATCTTTCTTGGCTTTCAGATGACACTGCCGACCATTCCCCTTTTTGTTGAACAATTAGGCGGAAATGATCAATTAATTGGCGTTGTTGTCGGAATCTTTACCTTCTCAGCCCTGCTTCTGCGTCCGATTGCAGGGCATGCGCTTGAAACAAAGGGGAGAGGCTTTGTTTATTTAATCGGTTTAGCGATTTTTGTCCTTTCTGTAGGGTCATTTGGGTTCCTAACGAGTATCGCGCTTCTTTTTGCCATGCGTGTGGTGCAAGGGGTAGGCTGGGGATTTTCCACAACTGCGTCGGGAACAATCGCAACCGATTTAATCCCTCCATCAAGAAGAGGCGAGGGAATGGGGTATTATGGTTTGTCGGGAAATTTGGCGCTCGCTTTCGGTCCAGCGCTGGGGCTTGCCTTAACCAACGGGAGCCTATCATTTCAATTCTTTTTCTTAATTTGTGCCGGTTTAGGACTGATTGCTTTTCTGTTGTCTTCAAGAATTAGCTACAAAAAAGTTGAACCACAACCGAAAAAAACAAATGCTAAGCTGGATTTGTACGAAAAAAGTGCACTGAGACCATCGATGCTGATGTTCTTTCTGACAGTCACGTTTGGCGGGATTGCCTCCTTTCTGCCGTTGTACACAGCAAAAGAACATATAGGAGGCATTCAATGGTACTTCCTTCTGTATGCGATCGCCTTAATGGTGACAAGAACATTTGCCGGTCAACTATATGACCGGAAGGGGCATCAGGCGGTATATATCCCTGGAACCATGTTGATTTTGGCAGCGATGCTTTTGTTAGCCTGGCTTCCTAATAGCGCCATTCTTTATACAGCAGCTTGTCTGTATGGTCTTGGTTTTGGCACGGTGCAGCCTGCCCTGCAGGCATGGTCGATAGAAAAAGCTCCATTAAATCGAAGAGGAATGGCAAATGCCACCTTCTTTTCCTTTTTTGATTTGGGAATTGGTACAGGAGCCATCGTGTTTGGCCAAATTGGCTACTTATTCAGCTACAGCAGTATTTATCTAGCGGCAGCGATATCCGTTTTTATTTCGATGTTGCTTTATTTCTTTTTCCTATATAAGGATCGGTTAAGTGTGACCCAGGAGGGATAAGCAGCTTCTAACCAAGCTGTTTTTCTTTTTGGGGTGATCGAGAAAGATAGGATAAATTTGAAAAGTAGGGGAAACCTGAATATTGTTACTTTATCTATTTGAATTGACAGCCCTTCCATTTTAATTCTATAATCGAATTTGTGTTTTGAAGTTTTGTCGACTTTTGTCGAATTATTTTGATTATTTCTCACTTCTTTACATAATTAATCTGACACCAGGAAAGGGAGAAAAAGATTTGAAATTTATTATTTTTTTAGCGGCGTTAGCGGTTATTTTTTTACTCGCCTATATCGTCAGTTACAATAAAAAAGGGATTAAGTTTAAGCCGATTGTCATGATGATTATTTTGCAGTTAATTTTGGCATTTGTGTTACTAAATACCGAATTTGGTCTTTTAATCATTAAAGGGGTATCGGCATTGTTCGACTATCTTCTAAGTTATGCAGCTGACGGAATTAATTTTGTTTTTGGCGGGATAGCCAATAAGGGGGAAATGCCTTTCTTCCTAAATGTTCTAATGCCAATTGTGTTTATTTCCGTACTAATAGGGATCGCGCAGCACATCAAGGTGCTCCCAATCATCATACGTTATCTTGGTTTAATCTTGAGCAAGATAAATGGTCTGGGAAAGTTAGAATCCTATAATGCCGTCGCCTCGGCTGTTTTTGGACAATCAGAAGTTTTTATTTCAGTGAAAAAGCTACTTCCTCATCTGCCGCAGCATCGGCTATATACTTTGTGTACATCAGCAATGTCAACGGTTTCAGCTTCGATTTTAGGGGCCTATATGACAATGATTGACCCGAAGTACGTCATAACGGCGCTGGTTTTAAACCTATTTGGCGGATTTATCATTGCCAATATCATTAACCCGTATGTAGTTAGTGAGGAAGAAGATATTTTTGATATCCAAGAAGAAAAACAAACATTTTTTGAAATGCTTGGTGAATATATTTTAGATGGTTTTAAAGTGGCTATTATTGTTGGGGCCATGCTAATTGGTTTTGTTGCTTTAATTAGTTTGATAAACCATGTGTTTGCTGGGATTTTCGGGATTAGTTTCCAAATGGCGCTGGGTTATTTGTTTGCACCGTTCGCCTTTATCGCCGGCGTGCCTGCATCCGATATCGTAGAGGCTGGGACAATCATGGCAACCAAATTGTTGTCCAATGAGTTTGTCGCGATGATCGATTTAGGCAAAGTCAGCCATTCTTTATCCAATAAAACAATCGGTATCGTTTCCGTATTCCTTGTTTCCTTTGCAAACTTCTCATCAATTGGGATCATTGCTGGGGCAGTAAAGGGCTTAAATGAGAAGAAAGGGAACGTTGTTGCAAGGTTTGGCCTTAAATTACTTTATGGAGCAACACTTGTAAGTCTTTTAACAGCAACAATCACCGGCCTGATGCTATAATCTTCTTATCTTGAGTTTGGAAAAGAAGAAAACCACCGTGCTTAATCGGTGGTTTTCTTTGTTTTCTTGATAATAAAATAGATAGCACCTAATATGACAGCTGCAATAATAGTTGGCAGTACATATGGATGTGCTTTTTCTTTAATATCGCCCCAATTACTGCCTAGTACCATCCCTACATAAAGGAATATGATTGTCCATGGCAAAACGGCTGCCACCGTGTAAAGGATAAACTTTTTAGCTGACATTTTTGCAATTCCAGCTGGAATCGAAATCGCGTGTCTTACAACGGGAATGAAACGTGCGGAGAAAATAACTCCGGCTCCATATTTATTAAACCATTGCTCCGCAAGGTCAATATGACTCTTTTTAATAAGTACGTATTTTCCGTATTTCTCTAAAAAGGGTCTGCCCCCGTAATATCCGGCCCAATATAAAAAAAGCTGGGCAATCGTACCGCCGATTGTTCCGGCAATAACCGCTCCTACAAAATTCAAATGTCCTTGCGAAATCATATAGCCGCCATAGCCTAAAACAATTTCACTTGGGATGATCTCAATCATTAATCCTAAGGCAATACCGAAATATCCTAAATGGGATAAGAATTCTAAAATATTGTTAATAAATTCTGTCATAGTTCACCTTCGCTAATGTATTATTTATAACCTTATCTAGTTTATCATAAAGCACAAAGTATTGCTCCTGCCTATTGACTTAACGAATTTTCCGAAGAAAACAAATACGTTTTATGATGGTATCGAATGCTGTATATTAGACCCATAGCAAACATATTTCCCATGAGCGAGCTTCCGCCATAGCTGATAAATGGCAGCGGTATCCCCGTAATTGGCAGCACTTGAATCGTCATACCGATATTTTGAAAGACATGAAAGGCGATCACGCTGATAATGCCCGTACAAACATAGGTATTAAACGGATCCTTGGTGTCCAATGAGGTCTTGATTAAATGATAGATGAGCAGGAAGAAGAGCCCAACTACAATACTGCCGCCGACAAAGCCATACTCTTCGCCAATAACGCTGAAGATAAAGTCGGTATGAGCCTCAGGAATATACACCTCACGATTGCCGAAACCTTTGCCGGTTATTAGTCCTGAGCCAATCGCACTCATTGATTTTAGCAAGTGATAGCTTGAATCGGTTGCGTAATTATTTGGGTCAAGCCAGGCGTAAATTCGGTTAAATTGATAGGTTTGAACGTGCAGGTATTTTACAAGAAATTCAGGCTTGATTAAAACAAGATAGAAAATAAGCGCTGCGAACGACGCACCAGCACTGTATATCGGGATAATGATTTTCCACGAAATCCCCGAAATAAAGATAAGCCCTGTTAAAATTGATAAAATGACAAGCCCTGTCCCAAGGTCGGGTTGGAGCATGATTAATCCTAGCGGTACAGCCGTTGTGATTCCTAATTTTAATAGTAAAAGAAAATCAGTCTTCAGTGATTTTTCAAGATGCTTTTCTTGGTGGGATGTAATGACACGGCCTAGGGCTAAAATTAAAAAGGTTTTGACGAATTCTGAGGGTTGAATCTGCCCGATTCCTTTAATGACAAACCAGCTTTTCGCTCCGTTTCTGACAGGTGCGATTGATTCCGGGGCAGCGTAAACGGCAATTAGTAAAATGAGGCCGAAGCCATATAAATACCAAGAAAGCCGCTTATATTGATAGCCATCGATAAAGATGGCAACGGATATAATAGCGGCCCCGATAATATACCAAAAAATTTGCATGACTAAAAAGTTCTTTCCGCCATATTGTCCCGAGGCTTGGGCGCTGTAAATGGCTGCACAGCTAACAAGGAAAAAAAGAAATAATAATAATGTTAACGTCCAATCAAAGCGATCAGCTTTTTTCATTTGTTTGTCCATTAGCTACACCCATTTTTCTAAGATCATTCCCTTCTAGCCTAGCAAATAAAGAGTTTGCTCACAATAGCCTATTAAGGGAAAATATTACAACCATCTATAGAACATGACGATTCTTACCAGTAAATGTTTCAACTTTATTTTTTGCAAAAAGGCTGTGTAAAAAGTGAATGTTGATTTCCGTTCCAGGCGCTTCGCGTTCCGCGGGGCGGGCGGTGAGCCTCCTCGGCGCTAAAGCGCCTGCGGGGTCTCACCTGTCCCGCTGCTCCCGCAGGAGTCTCGCGCCTTCCACTCCAATCAACATTGTGCTTTAACAAAGCCTTGCAAAAAGCTATTACCTAGAAACTACATTAAATGCTTTAAAAACATCGTCGCGATTCCGAAATAGGTGAGCAAGGAAAAGATATCGTTTAAGGTGGTAATCAGCGGTCCAGACGCCACCGCTGGGTCAATCTTGAAGCGGTAAAGAATGAGCGGAATAATTGTTCCGGCAAGTGTCCCGATAATGAGCGTGAAGAAAAGTGAACAGCCGACCACAGCGCCTAATATCAGATTGCCCTGCCAAATATAAGCAATAATCGAAATTAGGATGGCACATGTCACCCCAATGGTTATTCCCACGCCGAGTTCCCGCATCACTAAACGGGTAACGACACCTTTATCAATATCGTGTGAAATAAGCCCCCGTACAACAACCGCAAGCGACTGTGTACCTGTATTCCCTGTCATCCCGGCAATCATCGGCATAAAAAAGGCGAGAGCAACAACCTGCTGAAGCGTATCCTCAAAACTGGAGATGATTCTTCCTGAAATGAGCCCGATGAATAACAGTAAAATCAGCCAAGGAAGCCTCCTTGCTGCGGCAACGAGCGTTTTCGTTTCAAAGTCTATCGATTTCCCAGATGCCGATAGCTTTTCAATATCTTCATTTGCTTCCTTGATTACAATATCGATGATGTCATCGACCGTGACAATCCCGACAAGGACTTTGTCCACATCAACCACGGGGATTGCTAAGAAATCATACCGCTCCGCTATTTGTGCGACAACCTCTTGGTCAGCCGTTACGGGAACGGAAATAACCCGTTCATACATAATCGTGCGGATTTTTTCCTCCGGTTCCGCTAGCAGTAAATCCCGATAAGAAACAACGCCCACCAGCTTTCGTGCTTCATCAATAACATATAAATAGTTAATCGATTCAGCAAATCCGGCGAAGACTTTAAACTTATCGACTGCTTCTCTAACGGAAAAATAATCGCGAATCCAGACAAAGCGGTTCGTCATGATTCTTCCCGCTGTTTCCGGCGGATAATTCATAATGCCCTTTACGGCATTGGACTCTTCTGTCTTCATCCCTGAAAGGAGGGAATCCTTCTTTTCGGGAGATAACTCATTTAATAGAAGCGCCAAGTCATCATTATCCATTAAATCGAGAACTTTACTGGACTTTTCAATTCCAAGCTTGTTCAATAAATCGAGCTGCTCTTCCTTTTCAAGCTCCTCCATCAGGTCAGCAAGGACATCAAATTTCAAAAATAATAAAAATCTTGCTTTATGTTTCTCGGGTAAATCCTGATAGATTTTTGCGACATCATAGGGATGAAGCTCTTCCATTCCCGCTTCAAACTCTGTTTTTTTGTTTTCTTTTAGCGTTTTAATGATATATAGGGTGATTTCATCTTGCGTCATATCTTTGAACATACTTGCACACGCTCCTTTCCCATGGTGCGGCTTAAAAAATAAAAAAAACAAATAATAGTTTATAGAACCTTAAAAATAGTATATGTAATAACAGGAAGAAAATCGAATTCTTGACATTGTTAACGATTGGAAAGTGCAAAGTCATGATGTTAATCAAAAAATATTATTTGTAAAAGAATTGAAATAAGCTATTTGTCCTATTATTTGATAAAATGAGGAAGTATTGACAAAACCATTTGGCAGTTTCATGGAAATTGTCTTATTATTATCATTTAACCCAAGTTTGATCGGAGGAGTTCGGCTTTGAAAAAGCATCATCAAGACATACGTGATCTCATCTATGTCCATTTAAATCAAACAGATCAGTATGTATTGTCCTACGGTATCGAATTCGGTGAATTTGCTGCTGCTTTTTCAGGTTCATTAAACCAATTGCTTTTGTTAAAGCACCGCTTTGATGACGCTGATTTTAATATGCATACCCAACTCGAATATTGCCCGGAAGAAAGAATTAACAAATTAGCGCAGGAAGATGTTTATGGTTACGGAGATTTCTGCTGGATAGATTATCTTGAGGAAGATGTCTTGAATGAACTATCTGACCAAGAAATGGCTGAATTACTGTTTCTAGGTCATCAAAAGAGGCATTTAAAATCGCCTTTTTATAATAAGTTAGGCAACCGTTTTGTTTACCTGGCACATGATGATGGCTGGTTAAACAAAATCTATTACCGAAGCTTTAAGGATTTTTTCCATTTACTAAGTGAAGTAATTGCCGGCAAGCTTGGAGAGTTAAAGCTGGAAAAAACAATTCTTGGGATTAGAAAAAAACGTTCCTATCCGCAGGTGAATAAGGAAATCCTCCTGTCGTTAACACCCTTCATCAAAGAAGGTATTTGCATTTCTCTAAAGGATGCGGACCATCAACGAACAAGAATTGAAATTCCCATTTGGGTGATGGGCGATTTCGCTAATATGGATGATATGCACGAGGAATACGAGCAAATCTCCAATAAACCCTGCCATGCTAAAATTATCTTTGATAAAAAAACAAAGGAATGGAAGCTAAATGTCATTTAAATCTCTCCGCATTGGGGAGGTTTTATTTTAATATCAGGCTTTATATCAATGAACTTTGAGAATTGTCCAGCTCCAGCGCCTAGGGGCTAGTGTCCTTCGCACTCCGCCCTACGATAAGTCAACATCGAATCGCTTCGCTCTTCGTGTTTCCTTTATCTCAGTTGGAGTGCTCCAGGCCATACGCCCCTGACCAAGGCGCTTGCGCTTTTCTTTTTGTTGTTAACTAAGCACTAAGAATCATAAAATACTGTATAGAAAAAACATTAAAAAACAACATTGCTGCATTTCCTTTCTTATTTAATAAAGTGTTAAAATAAAAACGTGAATGAGAAAATGGAGGTTTTGGTATGAAAACAAAACTAGGTTTGTTATATGGAGGAAAATCGGCTGAGCATAAAGTGTCACTGCAGACAGCCCTTGCTGTAATTCAAGCATTGGATCTTGAAAAATTTGAAATTCATCCTATTTACATAAATGTTGAAGGCCGGTGGATTAAAGGACCAGAGCTTAGCGGGCCGGTAGAAAATGTTAAAGCGCTTGAGTTTTCTAATGACAATGAATTATCGCCTTTATCCCTTGCACCAGCGCTATTCCACGCTGAAAAACAGGAAGCGCCGCTTGATGTTATTTTTCCGTTGTTACATGGACCAAACGGGGAAGACGGGACAGTTCAAGGATTATTAGAATTGTTAAACTTACCTTACGTGGGGAACGGGGTACTTGCTTCAGCTGCCGGAATGGATAAAGTGATGATGAAAAATGTCTTTTCACAAGCCGGGCTCGCGCAAGTAAACTATGTTGCTTTTATTAAAAGTGAATGGGAGCACTCAAAAGAAGAGGCGTACTCTAAGGTCGAGGCAGAGATCGGTTTTCCTTGCTTTGTGAAGCCGGCAAATCTTGGCTCGAGTGTTGGTATTAGCAAATGTACGAATCGCGCTGAACTAGAAACGGCTTTCGTGGAAGCATTTCAATTTGACCGTAAAGTGATTATTGAAGAGGGTGTTGTTGCTCGTGAAATCGAGGTTGGCATCTTAGGGAATGACTATCCGGAATGCTCCATTCCCGGTGAAATTGTTCCGAAAACGGATTTCTATGACTATAAAGCCAAATATGAGGATGGCGATACGGCCTTAATTATCCCGGCTGACATTAAAGATGAAGAATACGAGCAGATAAAAGAAATGGCGATTCAAGCGTTTAAAGCATTGGATTGCTCTGGTCTCGTTCGTGCTGATTTCTTCTTAACGAAGGATGGAAAGGCGTTAATCAATGAGGTGAATACTATGCCGGGCTTTACCCCGTTTAGCATGTTCCCGCTTTTGTGGAAGCACACCGGGCTTGCGTACCCGCAATTAATTGAGCGTCTCGTTAATCTTGCCAAAGAAAGACATGAAGAAAAACAACAGATTAAATATACTTTTTAAAAACATTCGAAGACACGGCTGATTGCCGTGTCCGTTTATATTTAAAAAAGGAGGGTATCAAATTGATAAAACGTTCGATGAAGCAGTTGGCAGAAATGGTTTCCGCCACAAATGATATCAGCCCGTTTGCTGAAGTAATGATTGATGGAGTTACAATTGATTCCCGCAAAATAGCAGCAGGGAACTTGTTTATTCCTTTTAAAGGGGAGAATGCGGACGGACATAAATATGTCGAGGAAGCCATCCGTAAGGGTGCAGCTGCAGCTCTTTGGCAAAAGAATGTTCCGAACCCGCCAGCTGATTTGCCGATTCTTATGGTTGATGACTGCCTGGTTGCCTTGCAGGAACTAGCACGAAAGTATCGAAGAGAATTATCTGTTAAAGTAGTCGGAATTACGGGAAGCAATGGAAAAACAACGACGAAGGATATGACCGCCGGCCTTTTATCCATCCAGTATAAGGTTCAAAAAACGGAAGGGAATTATAATAACCATATCGGACTTCCGTTAACCGTTTTAGGTTTAAGTGAGGATACAGAGATTGCCGTCTTGGAAATGGGAATGAGCGGCAGGGGTGAAATTGAGTTTCTGACAAAACTTGCCTGTCCTGATGCCGTCGTTATCACGAATATTGGTGAGTCGCATCTGCTTGATCTTGGTTCGCGAGAAGGAATTGCGGAAGCGAAACTTGAAATTTTAGCAGGACTGCAAGATGGTGGACTAGCTGTGCTAAATGGTGATGAGCCGCTGCTAATGGACCGAATTCAACAATATGAAGGCAATCTCCGGGTTCAAACCTTTGGCAGAAATGAAACCAATGATATGTACCCAACCGAAATCACGCAAATGGAGCAAGGAAACCGCTTCAAAATTAACTGTTCGGACGTTTTCTTTGAGCTGCCTGTCCTAGGAACCCATAATATTTTAAATGCACTGGCAGCCATGGAGATAGCACAGTATTTTTCAATACCATTTGAAAAAATCAATGCAGGTTTAGCGGGTATCAAGCTGACAAATATGCGGATGGAGCTTGTTGAGGGGCGCCGTGGGGAAAAGATAATCAATGATGCCTATAATGCTAGTCCGACTTCAATGATGGCAGCAATCGAATTAGTGGCCAACATCCAAGGGTACAAGCGAAAAATCCTTGTGCTTGGTGACATGCTCGAGCTTGGACCGCAAGAGGAACAATACCATTTGCAAATAGGTGAAGGTTTAGATGCCGATAAAATTGATTATCTGTTCACTTTTGGGACATTGGGAAAAGACATTGCCAAAGGAGCAAGCAAGGTTTTGGGAGAACAACGAGTGTTTGCTTATACAAACAAGGAAGAACTGATTCAAAAGTTAGAACAGTATGTCGATGAATCCACATTAGTTTTGGTTAAAGCTTCACGGGGTATGAAATTAGAAGAAATCGTAATGGCGCTTCAAAACAACTAAAAGCGCAAGTGCCCTGGTCAGCGGCGTATGGCCTGGAGCGCTCCAACTGAGATAAAGGAAACACGGAGAGCGGAGCGCATCCGTGCTTGACTTATTGTAGGGCGGAGAGCGAAGGACACTAGCCGCTAGGGCGCTGGAGCTGGACAATTCTCAAAGTCAAAAATTTATACTTTCATATCTCTTAAAAAAATCGGGAGTAATTGGCAGGTGGAGTAAGGATGATTGGCTGTTTGTGCATTCATGGATTTACGGGTGCGCCTTATGAAGTGGAGCCGCTTGTCGGCTATTTACAGGAACGGACCGATTGGGTTTTTAGTGTCCCTACACTGCCAGGACATGGGGAACTCAGCTCTTTAAAGGGAATTCATTATCAACAGTGGATCGATCACGCTGGAGCTGAACTAGGCAAGCTTAGCGAAATTTGTGATGAAGTGTATGTAATAGGTTTTTCCATGGGCGGCCTTATTGCCAGTTATCTTGCTGCAAATTATCCTGTCAAAAAGCTGATTCTCCTTAGTGCTGCAGCATATTATATTAATCCAAGGCAACTCGCTGCTGATATAAAAATGGCGATTTTGGATTCCCTGCATGGAAACTTGCGCGAAAATGAATTATTTCTGCATTATAAAAGAAAAATAACAGAGACCCCTTTTGCGGCAACATTGCAATTCCGCAGGCTTGTTACTTTTATTAAGCCGCTGTTAAATCAGGTGAAAGTGCCGACGTTAATTGCACAAGGAGAGTGCGACGGAATTGTGCCGCCCAAAAGTGCTGAATACTTATATCGAACCATTGGTGCTAAAGAGAAAAAGCTGATGTTTATTAAGCAATCCAAACATCTTATTTGTCACTGTGAGGAGAAGGCTGCCCTATTTTCTCAAGTTTTAGACTTTTTGATGGAGTGATAAAAACCGGTTTATGTTACGATTAAACTCGTCTTTATTGCAAGGTACTAGCAATTGTGGTACAATAACCATCAACGTGTCTAAAGAACGATTGAAAAGGGCATACTCCTGCGGAGAGTGTCTTTTTTTTGGTAAAATAAAGACGTACCTATTACCGCATTTTGATGCGTAACGCGAAATATATTCAGCACTTTTGCAAAAATATTTTCAAATAGATGAAGGAGAATGAAAACATTGACAAAGTTTGAAGAACTGGGCCTAAGTCAGGCCACTTTAAATGCTGTCCTCAAAATGGGTTTTGAGGAAGCAACACCAATCCAGGCAGAAACGATTCCATTGGGTTTGAAAAATATTGATTTGATCGGGCAAGCTCAAACAGGAACGGGTAAAACGGCTGCATTTGGGATTCCATTGGTTGAAAAAGTAGATGTAACAAGGGATGCCATTCAAGGGATTATCATTGCCCCAACACGTGAATTAGCGATTCAAGTATCAGAAGAGCTTTATAAACTCGGGTCCGGGAAAAGAGTCCGTGTCCTTCCAATTTACGGCGGACAGGATATCAGCCGACAAATCCGTTCATTAAAAAAAGCCCCTCACATCATCGTTGGAACTCCTGGCCGGGTTCTTGATCATATTAATAGAAAAACGATGCGCCTTGATACAGTAACCACAGTGATTCTTGATGAAGCGGATGAAATGTTAAACATGGGCTTCATTGAAGACATTGAATCGATTCTTGCTGCGACACCGTCCGAACGCCAGACGTTGTTATTCTCAGCAACAATGCCAGGACCGATTCAAAGAATGGCAGAAAAGTTCATGAAGGATCCGCAAATTGTTCGTGTGAAAACGAAAGAATTGACCATGCCTTCGATTGAACAATATTATCTTGAGGTTCAAGAAAGAAATAAATTCGATGTATTAACAAGGCTGCTTGATATTCAATCACCGGAGCTTGCGATTGTTTTTGGCCGGACAAAGCGCCGTGTTGATGAATTATCAGAAGCATTAACGTTAAGAGGATATACAGCAGAAGGTATTCATGGCGATTTAAGCCAGGCCAAACGCTTATCAGTCCTTCGTAAGTTTAAAGAAGGTACAATCGATGTTCTTGTCGCAACAGATGTCGCTGCAAGGGGTCTCGATATTTCTGGGGTTACCCATGTATACAACTTTGATATTCCGCAGGATCCAGAGAGTTATGTTCACCGTATCGGACGTACGGGTCGTGCAGGTAAAAAAGGTATCGCCTTAACTTTCATTACACCACGTGAGAAGTCTTATCTTGCCGTTGTGGAAAGAACAACAAAACGCAAAATGGAAAAAATGAAGGCACCTACGCTTGATGAAGCATTAGAAGGCCAACAAAAAGCGGTTGTTGAAAGAATCGTCCAAACGATTGAATCAAACAACCTGCATTATTATAAGGCAGCAGCTCAAGAATTGCTGGAAGAAAATGATGCATCAACCGTTATCGCAGCAGTGCTGAAGATGTTAACAAAAGAACCGGATACAACTCCGATTAAATTAACAGAAGAACAGCTTCCGCAAAAGAGAGAGAGAAAACCATACGACCGTGACCGTCGCAGAAGAGACGATTCGAGAGGGTCATACGGTGGCGGCGGTGACCGTAACAGAAAAAAGGCACCGGTAAAACCAAGAAGCGGTGAAAAAAGAACCGGCGGCAAATCAACAAAGCCTAGAAGCTATAATCATCAATAATTAGAAAAGCGTAAGCGCCCTGGTCAGCGGCGTATGGCCTGGAGCGCTCCAACTGAGATAAAGGAAACACGGTGAGCTTCGCTGCCCGATGTTGACT